>USJY01000074.1 GCA_900555065.1 uncultured Eubacteriales bacterium | reverse complement strand
TCGTCAATATTGACGACGCCCCGGTCGGCCTGCACAAACAGCCTTTTCTTTGCCTCCAGATATGCCTCCATGCTCCCGTGATAATCCAAGTGGTCGCGGGTGAGGTTTGTAAATACGGCGAGTTCAAAGCGGATGGGCTCCACCCGTTTCTGCGCCAGCGAATGAGACGACGCCTCCATGACAAGAAACTCGCAGCCGCTTTCCACAGCCCGCGCCATCTCGGCAAACAAAATCTGCGGGATCGGCGTAGTATAACCCGTACTGCTCGGGTTCGCGCCCACTGCGTCGCCGTTGGTGCCGATCAGGCCGCACGACCTGTCCAGTGAGCGCAGAATATGCCGGATGAGCGTCGTGGTCGTCGTCTTGCCATTTGTACCGGTCACGCCGATGACCCGGAGCTTCTTCTGTGGATTGCCGTGGAAATTGGCGAAGACAAAGGCCGTTGCCTGCCGCATATCCGCACAGCGAAGCTGCAATATATCCCGCTCCGTGAACTCCGCGACCAGCGCGCAGCGGGCGCCTGCAGCCTGTGCGGCCGACACCTGTGCGCGGATCTGTTCCGGATCCTGGCTTGCGCACAGGAACAGGCCGTTCCGGACCGCATCCTCCGGGTCTGTTGCGACCGCGCGAATATCCCCGCCCGGAAGCGTTCCGATCATACTGTCCTGCCAGCTCTCCCGGCGGCCCGCGCCGGGATACTGGACCGCTGTAATTTTTACATCCTTTAACAGTTCTGCCAAAGTCAAAGGATTTCACTCCAAAGCCCGCGTTCGTTTAGTCATCCGTAGTAGTTTTGGAGCGGAACTCGACCGTCACGACGGTTCCCGCTTCGACGACGGTTCCCGCCGCCGGGCTTTGGGACACGGCGTAAACGCCCGCGTCGTACGGGTCCTTGCCCACTATTTTTATATTGAGCCCAAGGTTTACGAGCTCGGTATTCGCGGCGGACGCCGTCATGTCCTTCAGGTTTGGTACCGTGATGTTATCATCCGGCACGCTCCCGTTTGTATACAGGATCACCGTCCCTGTATACGGGATTGTCTGTCCGTATGCGGGGATCTGCATTTCCACTGTACCGTCGCCGCCAATGACCTTTGTACCCAGCCCCATCCGGCTCAGGGTCGTGCGCGCCTCTGCGCTCGTATAGCCTGTAAGCTGCGGTACGGCGACGTCCTGTTCCGCCAGCTCCTCCTCGGTAAACTGCGGCGCCACGTCAAGATAGGTCATAACCTCTTCCATGAGATTGCTGATAATCGGGCCGACGATCGTCGCACCAAAGAAGGGGACGACGCCGGGTTCGTCAAGCAGGATCAGCATTGCCACCTGCGGATCGTCGGCGGGTGCAAACGCGATAAAAGACGAGATATGGTCGTATGTTCCGTCCTCATTTTTCTGGTCGATCTTCTGCGAAGTACCCGACTTCCCGCAGACCCTGAACCCTTTGACATAGGCGTTGCGGCCGCCGCCGTCAGACACGACGACCTCCATCATAGAGGCGACTTTATCGGCGGTCGTTTCAGAAATCGGCTGTTTGACGACGGTCGGTTCAAACGACTTGACCACGTTTCCCTCCGCGTCTATTATCTCGCTGACCACATACGGTTTCATCAGTTTCCCGCCGTTTGCAATCGAGCTGACTGCCGTAATCAGCTGAATCGGCGTGACCTTGAACGTCTGGCCGAACGAGATGGTCGCCAGCTGCACCGGGCCGATACTTTCTTTGGAGTGGAAAATACCCACGCCTTCGCCCGGCAGGTCGATGCCCGTGCGCTCACGCAGCCCGAAGCCGGTCACGTAGTCGTAGAAAGTGTCGCCGCCGATCAGCGCGCCGATATCCATAAACGCAGGGTTGCAGGAGTTGCACAGCGCCCGCTGAAAGTCCTCGCTTCCGTGCCCGCTGCGGTTGGCGCAGTGGATGATCGTCCCGGCGATATTCCGATAGCCGTTACAGTAGAACGTGCTGTTGTCGTCCACCTTCTTTTCCTCAATCGCAATCGCGCTCGTGATGGTTTTAAAGGTCGAGCCCGGCTCGTACTGATCGGTAACAAGCACGTTTTTCCACAGCGTCTCCAGCGCTTCCGCGCGTGCGTTTGTATATTCGTCGCCCTCAAGCGTGGAAAGGTATTCGATCGTTTCTTCGTCTGTAATGGTAAACGGCTCGTTGAGGTCAAAGTCCTGTTCCACCGCCATGGCGAGAATGCCGCCCGTCTTCACGTCCATCACAATGCCCGCGGCGTATTTTCCCACCAGGTTGTCGGTATACGCGGCTTCCAACCGCTTTTCAAGGTAATGCTGTATCGTCTCGTCAATCGTCAGGACGAGGCTGTTGCCGTCCTGCGCCTCAATGTATTTTTCATATTCCACCGGCATGTCGGTGTTATTCGCATTTTTAGCCGCGATCACGCGCCCGTCCTCGCCCTTCAGATATTCCTCATATTGCGCTTCCAGGCCGGCGAGGCCCTGGTTGTCGCTGCCCACAAACCCAATGACATGCGCAGCAAAATCGTTGTATGGATAATACCGTTTCGGGTCGTCCAGAATGGATATGTACTGGCCCAGCTCGTTATCGCTCACAAATTCGCGAACCTGATCCGCCACGTCCTTTTCCACCCGACGCGCGATCACGTCGTAAGCGGTATTTTTTGCAAGCGAATTTTCCACAGTCTCCTTCTCAATCCCCAAAATGGGCGGAAGACCATCCAGAATAATCTGCCGTATTTCTTCATCCTCAATAATCGAGGGCGCAAGCACAATTTTGTACGCCGTCGCGCTGATGGCGAGCGCCTTGTAATTGCGGTCGTAAATCGTGCCGCGCTTGGCTGAAATTGTAATGTCCCGCGTCTGCTGCGAAATCGCTTTCGCCTGGTACTCCTCGCCCTTTACAATCTGTATGTGGAACAGTTTCCCCGTGAGCAGAACAAAAAAGAGGACGATTGCGCACATCATGATTACAATGCGTTTTGACATAGGAATTGTTGGCCCTTTCGCCATTTGCAGCATCCTCCTTCGGGCAAACCCGTCCCAAATACTTTCTCTATTACAAGGGAAAGCCGCTGTTACATAGCAGAACAGCGGTGTTTATGATCGTAGCCGATATCCCAACAGTATCCCCATACTATATGTAGACACAGGTCAGCTCAAATATTCCAAAATCATGGCAAAGTTTCGAAATAGCCCGCCGAAAAATCCGTCGTCCGCGCTGTTGTCTATGACCTCCGCCTTATCCTCGTTTTCCAGGTTCACATAGGATACCTGATACTGTTCAATCTTGCGCATTCCGAGCTTGCCGGAGGCGATTTCCTCCACCGTGCGCAGGTTCGCCTTGCTGTCCTGGCTTACCTGGAGTTGGATCTCCTCGTTTTCCAGCACCTCGTACTGGCGCTTGAGGCTGGAGAGCTGGTTTGTCATCTCATTATACTGCGCGTTGCAGTAAATTTTGTATCCAAACAGTGAAAACATTGTTATGAACAGCAGCACGAGCACCGTTTTACGACCCATGAACCGTTTTTTCAGTTTGTCCGCTTTTTTTACATTTGTTTTCTTCATGCATCTCATCTCCAGGAGTATACTCAAAGCCGCTGTGCTACGCGCAGTTTTGCGCTCGCGGCGCGGCGGTTATGCTGCAATTCTTCCTGCGTAGGCAGGATCGGCTTTTTGGTAATCACCCGCATAGTGGGCTTATGTCCGCATACGCATACCGGCAAATCCGGCGGGCAGGTACACCCCGTGCTGTGCCTAGCGAACGCCGCCTTGACAAGCCGGTCTTCCAGCGAATGAAAGGTAAGCACTGCGGCGCGGCCGGACGGATGCAGCAGCTGCGGCAGCTCGTCCAAAACCTCCGCAAGCTCGTCCAGCTCCCCGTTTACGGCGATCCGCAGGGCTTGAAAGCTGCGTTTTGCCGGGTGTTGCTGCTCGGCGCGACGGGCCGCGGCCGGGATAGCGGAAGCTATAATATCCGCCAGCTGTTTCGTCGTTTCAATGGCGGCTGTTCTGCGGCTACGCTCGATGCGTTCGGCAATCCGGCGGCTGTACCGCTCCTCGCCGTATTTCCACAGTATTTCTGCAAGTTCGTCCGCCGGCAGCCTGTTTACCAGGTCCTTCGCCGTCTCGCCCACGCTTGTATCCATACGCATATCAAGCGGCGCGTCTTTTTGAAAGGAGAACCCGCGCGCGGCTGTGTCGAGCTGATGGGAAGAAACGCCCAAATCCATAAAAATCCCGTCCGCACCGTCCAGCCCCAGCGAGGACAACAAACGGCGCAGGCTGGAATACTGCGCGTGGACCAGCGTAACCCGGTCCCGGTACCCGGCCAGCCGTTCTTCGCAGGCATGAATCGCGTCCATGTCGCGGTCTATGCAGATCAGCCGTCCCGCAGGGCCAAGAGACTTCGCGATGAGAAGAGAGTGTCCGCCGCCGCCGGCCGTACAATCGACATACACGCCGTCAGGCCTGACCATGAGCGCTTCCAGGCACTCCGCCGGCATAACCGGCACATGCGTAAAACCGCCGCCCATATCAGAATCCGAGCTCCATCATCATTTCCGTAATGTTATCGGTCGAACTCAGCATCTCGCTCTCCGCCCACTTCGCGCTGTCCCAGATCTCTGCGCGGGTGGATACGCCGGCGATGATCACCTCTTTTTTCAGGCCTGCGAATTCGCGCAGATCCGCCGGGAGCACAATCCGCCCCTGCCCGTCCAGCTCGACGGGGAATGCGTTGGAGAACAAATACCGCTGTATCTGCCTGGAACGCGCCATAGGCAGCTGTTTGATCTTTTCCTCCAGGCCGGACCATTCCTGCATGGAATAGAGGGCGAGGCACTCGTCCAGGCCGCGCGTCACAACAAACGTGTCGCCCAGATCTTCCCGGAAACGAATCGGCACAATCACTCTGCCTTTTGCGTCAATGGTGTGCTTGTACTTTCCAGAAAGCATGCTTCTCCCTCCCTCACTCTTTTTTCAGCGCCAAATTCACCACTTTCAACCACTTGGTGAAACTTTGCACCACATGTAACCACAGTATAACATAAATCCAGAATTTTTCAATAGGTAGAGAGCAAAAAAAATTCAATAAAACCAATGTTTTTTCCCCTTCACGGCTGCCCCGATGCGAAGCATAAATCCCGGACCGCAATAACTGCCAAAACCTCCCCTTTTCCCCTAATTTTCGTCCGCGGCGTCCGGAGGAACCGTGCCCGGGCCGGGAGAAAAGAAAAAAAGCCCGCCATTCATGAATGGCGGGCAAAAAAACAGTTTTATTGATTACCGCATATATTGAAATAAGAACGCCTGCACAAAATTACAGGAGGAATCAACCCATGCCTATTCCAATGAATAATCAGGCCAGCATTCGATACAGCTATCCGGGCGCGACTGCGCCGGAAACCGCTCTGTCCAACGTTACGAATACGACAAAGCTGGAGGAGTACGGCGTAACAGCATCCAAAACAACGCTGACGCGCACGTTTCGTCCGGGAGAAAACATAACCTTTGTCACAAGAGTGGAAAACATCGGCCAGGGGCCGCTGTACAATCTTACCATCACTGAAAGCCTCGGCACGGACGCCGCGACCGGGGACCTTGTCTATCTGGCGGATTCCGCCGTCGTATATGTAGGCGGAATTCCTGCGGCTGTCACGCCCGTGGTGGACGGCAACAAACTCACGTTCCACATTCCAGGCGCGGTCCCGTCCCGGCAGACCATACTCATCGCCTATTGCGCGCGCGTCAATCCCGCGCTGAACGTTACAGTCGGCGTACTCACAGGAACGAGCGCAGTCACGGCAAACTGCGGTTCTGACAGCGGCCCGCTGGTACAGCCCGCCGACGCGGCTGAAGCCTCCGTCGCGCTGGACCAGTACGCCGATCTCGCAGTTGCGAAAGCAGTCGATAAGCGGAGCGTCGCGAGCGGCGACATGCTTACCTATACCTTTACGCTGCTCAATACCGGCTCCCAGCCCAGCGTTGACACTGTGCTGACAGACACGCTGCCAGCCGGGTTCACACCGAATCTCGTCACATCCGTCGTCGGCGGGGTCACAACCGTCTATACGGACGACCAGTACGAACTCGACGACAAAACCAATACCCTGACCCTTCCTGTCGGCGACGCGACGCTGTCCGTCCCCGCGGCCACCATCTCCGGCCCCGGCACGGCGGAAATCATTGTTTCCGGCGTCGTTGAATAACGTACCGCATCAGGTACCTTCCTGTCCCGGCAGCAGCATCCGCCCTGTCGCACCGGCCGTAAGCTCCGTACGTTTCAACCGAACCGCGCCGGCAAACCCCATAACGTCCAAAGGCGTCCCATTTGCCGTACCATGCCCGCGGCATCCCACACCTGAAATCCCGGCAATCCCATATATTGCGGCAGAACGGTCCAGGACGCACGCAACGCCGTGGTATACAGTTGCGGGACGGCCATCCTGCTTCCAGGTATGAAAAGCCCTCCGCCTAATGCGGCATAGACTTAGCGGAGAATCTGAAGTGCGGCGAGCCGCACTTCAGAAATCGACGCTCCGATTTCTCCCAAAAGGCTATGACCATCATGGCAGAGGGCCTTTTTTACCCAAACATACCGTATATTTTGCGTGCGATTCCAAGCTCTTCATTGGCCGGTATGACATAGACGGCCACTGCAGAGTCTGGCGCGCTCAGAAGCCGGACTCCGTCGTCCGGCACGGACGACGCGGGCTTGAACCCCATAAATACGAATTTGAATATCAGTAAATTATGACCTCTCAACAGAGGTTACAGTGTTTTAATAAAATCCTCCAAAAGCCTTGAAAAT
>USJY01000073.1 GCA_900555065.1 uncultured Eubacteriales bacterium | reverse complement strand
CCGCGAGGCTGGCGGACTGCGAGGCTATGAAGGGCCGCCGGACTCAGGGCTTTTGAGTTATGGGCTGCGGTTTTTCGGGTTGCGCATGGTAACATGAACATATTGCACAGGAAAGGAGAGCGGTTATGCGGATTCTGGCTTTAGACAGCTGTTCCCGCGCAGGCGGAGCGGCCGTTTTGCGCGACGGGCAGATACTGGGCAGCGTGATGCTGGACTGCGGCTACACGCACAGCGAAACCCTGCTCGTTTCCGTAAACGACCTGCTCTCGAGCCTGCGCATGAAGCTTCGGGATATGGACGCGATCGCAGTAACAGTCGGCCCCGGCTCGTTTACAGGCATACGGATCGGGCTGGCGACGGCGAAAGGACTGGCAATGTCGGCGGGACTGCCGCTGCTGCCCGTGTCTTCCCTGCTTGCGCTCGCATACAACATCGCCTGTTTTGACGGAGTGATCGCGGCCTGCATGGACGCGCGGCGCGGACAGGTCTATAACGCGCTGTTTGCGCGAAAACAGAATATGCACCGCCTCTGCCCGGATAGGGCCGTTTCCGCCGCAGCGCTTGCAGACGAACTGACGCGGCGCGGCGCGCCGGTAATTTTTGTTGGCGACGGAGCGACGCTGTGTTATAATGAATGTAAGGACAGGCTCCCCTGCGCCCCTGCACCCGAATGCCAGCTGCAGCTGCAGCCGGCCATGGTGGGCGCCGCGGCGGAGCATGCGTATGCGGCGGGGGAAATCGCCCTCACCGGACACCAGGAAATCATGCCGGTTTACCTGCGCCTGCCGCAGGCGGAACGCGAACGCTTAGAGCGAGAAAGGAAAAAGGAACATGAAACTGATCATCGGGAATGACCACGCGGGCATTGAGCTGAAAAAAGAAATTGTCGCCCACCTGCACGAGCAGGGATATATCGTTCAGGACGTGGGCGTGGACACCGGCGAACGCTCCGATTACCCCATCGTCGCCAAAGCGGTCGCGCAGGCGATTTCGGATAAGGAATACGACCTTGGCATACTGATTTGCGGCACGGGTATCGGTATGTCCATTGCCGCGAACAAATACCCCGGCGTTCGAGCCGCGGCGGTGAGCGACGGGTTCTCCGCGCGCCTGACGCGCCAGCACAACAATGCGAACATCCTCTGCCTCGGACAGTGGGCCGTGGGGGGCAAGCGCGCTCTCGAGCTTGTGGACCTCTTTGTATCCACTCCCTTTGACGGGGAAAGCACCCGGCATCAGAAACGCCTGGACCTGATTACACAGATAGAAAACCAGATCAAGGGCGAGTAAATATAGGCAAGGAGAGAAAAACATGGACAAAAACATCCATATCATGACCCATCCGCTGATCCAGCACAAAGTTTCCCTCATCCGCGATAAGAATACAAAGGTCAAGGAATTCCGTGAAATGGTATCGGAAATCGCGATGCTTATGTGCTACGATGCGACAAGGGACTTTAAAACTGTGGAAGTGGAAATTGAAACGCCGGTCGCTACGGCAAAGGCGCCGGTGCTGGCCGGCAAGGATATCGCCATCGTTCCGATTCTGCGCGCGGGGATGGGAATGGTAGACGGGATTCTCACACTGATACCCAATGCGAAGGTCGGGCATATCGGCCTGTACCGCGACCCGGAGACGCTGGAACCCGTTGAGTACTACTGCAAGCTGCCGGACGACATTGAAAACCGCGACGTGATCGTGCTCGATCCAATGCTGGCAACCGGCGGGTCCGCCATCGCCGCCGTCACATTCCTCAAACAGTACGGTGCGAACAATATTAAGTTCATGTGCATTATTGCGGCGCCCGAAGGATTGAACAGGCTGCACACGACGCATCCCGACGTGGAGATATTCTGCGCCGCGCTCGACAAACAGCTCAACGACCACGGCTATATTTTACCCGGACTGGGAGATGCGGGCGACCGCATTTACGGAACGAAATAGGAGGATTTTTCGATGGATATGCCGATACACCTGAATGTCTGTGGACGCTGGAACATTGTAAGCGGCCGGGACTGCGTTCTGGAGCGCGGCGGACAAATCAAGCGGTTTGCCGACCGTATCCTCATCGTGACCGGGAAAAGCTCCGCGAAAAAAAGCGGCGCGCTTGCTGACTTTGAAACCCTGTTCCGGCGCGAGGGCATTGAGTACGCCATATTTGAGGGAATTGAAGAGAACCCGCACTATGAGACCTGCCTGCGCGCAACCGAGCTGTGCCATCAGTTCGGCGCAAAAGGCGTGCTCGGGATCGGCGGCGGCTCGCCCATGGACGCGGCCAAGACCGTGGCGGCGCTGGCGGCCAACCCCGGAATCGCGGTGGAGGACCTGTTCGCGCGCAATGTGCCGAACCCCGCCCTGCCTGTATTCGCCTGCCCCACGACAGCGGGTACCGGGAGCGAAGCCAACGCTTATGCCGTTCTGACAACGGGACACGGCGAAAATACCCGCAAGGCCGGATACATGAACATGCAGGCCATGCCCGCCATGAGTTTCCTGGACGCGAAGTACACTATGGGACTGCCGCGGACTGTTTCGCTCTCTACCGCGATGGACGCGATCGCCCATGCGCTGGAAGCATACCTGCACAAAACGTCGGGCGTGTATTCACGCATGATCAGCCTGGAAGCGCTCCGGCTGGTATGGCCGGGCTATTGCAAACTGCTTGCGGGAGAGCTGAATTTTGAAGATCGGGAACAGATCCTGTTCGGCGCAACGCTGGCGGGAATCGCCATACACCTGACCGGCACCTGTTTCCCGCACGGAGAGGGTTACCCGCTGACTGTGAACTTTAACATTCCGCACGGTTTTGCCTGCGGCTATTTCCTGCCGGACTTCCTGCATTTTCACGAGACGGACTTTGCAAGCGCAGTCGAGACCCTGCTTGGAACGATGGGACTTGGGAGCGTGGATGAGTTTGAAGAGAAAATCTACGCCGTACTGCCCAAACTGCCGAACGACGGCGACACGCTGGAAATGCTGATTACACAGGGTAAGGACTCCCCCAACCTGCTCAGCGCCATCGGCGGCGGCGGCAAGGAGCGCGCGCGGGAAATATATTCGGCGGTGCTAAAAAGGATGTGATTTGCTTGAAGAAGTTTTTCAGCGACTTTCGCAAGTTCATTTCCCAGGGCAACGTCGTGGACATGGCCGTCGGCATCATCGTCGGCACGGCGTTTAAGGATATCGTCAATTCCTTTGTAAGCGACCTGATCATGCCGTTGCTGGGTCTGGCAATCGGGAAATTCGATTTTAAAACGCTTGTATGGTCGCCCTATCCGGACGTAAGCATTCCATACGGCAAGTTCTTGGATACCGTTGTTAACTTCTTCGTCATTGCCTTCTGTATTTTCCTTGCGCTGCGCATAATCGCCAAGCTGCGGGAAAAGGCGGAAGCGGAAATGAGGCGGTTTGTCAAGAAAGAAGAGAAGGCGGCCGAACAGGAACAGACGGAGCAGACGCCCGCCCCTCTGTCCACAACCGATCAGCTGCTCACCGACATCAAGCTGCTACTGGAACAGCAGAACACGGCGCAGGACTGAATAAAGGCGCCGCGCTGAAAACTGAAAACAAAACATACAAAACGGCCCCTGCGGGCCGTTTTGCGGTTGAGAAAGAGAGGATATAGTGAACGAGTTCAGGGTTGCGATGCTGCAGCTGATGCCAGAGCCGACTCTGGAGGGGAACCTGCGAAAGGGACTGGACGCCTGCGCTAAGGCGAAAGAGATGGGCGCGGATCTGGCGCTGTTCCCGGAAATGTGGAGCACCGGCTACCGGATTCCGGAGGATTTGACGCAGTTACAGGCGGCGGCGGTTTGCGCCGACGGCGATTTCGTTCGCGCTTTTGCCGGCAGGGCGCGGGAGCTTTGCATGGCGATCGGCGTTACATTTTTGGAGGAATACGACCCGCTGCCGCGCAATTCACTTTGCGTATTCGACCGCGCCGGAGCGCTGGCTTTGCAGTATGCAAAGGTGCACACCTGCGACTTTGGTGAAGAACGGCGGCTGCTCCCGGGCGACGATTTTTACACGGCCGACCTGGACACTCGGGTCGGTACTGTTCGCATCGGCGCAATGATATGTTACGACAGGGAGTTTCCCGAAAGCGCCCGGATTCTCATGCTAAAAGGCGCGGAGATTCTTCTGGTGCCCAATGCGTGTCCCATGGAGATCAACCGGATTTCTCAGCTGCGCGCGCGGGCGTATGAGAATATGTTAGGCATCGCCACTGTCAACTACCCCTACGGACAGCCGGACTGCAACGGGCATTCCACCGCTTTCGACGGCATGGCATACCGGCCTGCGGACGAGGGAGCGCGGGATACGCTGATTGTGGAGGCGGGGGAACGCGAAGGCATTTATATCGCAGCGTTTCCAATTGACGAGATGCGGGACTACCGCAGGCGGGAAGTGCACGGGAACGCATACCGGCGGCCGAAAAAATATGGCGCGCTCGTGCTGGACGAGGTGGAAGATCCGTTTATCCGGAACGACTCGCGCAGATAGTTGAAAAGGGCCCGGCGTACGCCGGGCCCTTTTGATTTCGGTTGTTAACGGAAAGGAATATAGAACAGAAAACTGATTTTTCAGGGAGCAAGCACGGCGGGCCACGGTGCGCGCGGGTATCCGCTGCCTGATCATACGTACCATTCCGCCTGAAACACCGGCCGGGACTGGGCGCACGATGGGTAGCGCATACAGGCGTGAGCGCCCGCCTGCGGAAACTGACGCGTCAGTCCGCGCTCCGGCGTTCCTGCATGCTGTTTAAGCGGCGGTACAGGCCTTCCTGCGCCATAAGCTGCGCATGGGTCCCCCGCTGTACGATTCGGCCATCTTCCAATACCAGTATGAGGTCCGCGCCCCGGATAGTGGAGAGCCTGTGGGCGATGGCGACGACAGTACGGCTTCCGGCAAGTTCCGCAATCGCCTGCTGGATTTCGCCTTCGGTTTCAACGTCAACCGACGCGGTTGCTTCGTCCAGAATAATGATGGGCGCGTCGCGCAGGATTGCTCTGGCTATGGCGATGCGCTGTTTCTGACCGCCTGACAGGCGCATGCCGCGCTCCCCTACCTTTGTGGCGTACCCGTCCGGCATGGCCAGGATATCGCTATGGATCCGGGCGGCTTTGGCCGCGTCCACAACCTGTTCGTCCGTTGCCGAGGGGTTGGCGTAACGGATATTGTCGGCCACGGTGCCGTTGAACAGAAAAGTGTCCTGCAATACCGGCGCGATATTGGCGCGCAGGGATGAGAGCGTATACTCCTGGATATTGCGGCCGTCTATCGACACGACGCCGTCGTCCGGTTCGTAAAAGCGCGGAAGCAGCTGGGTGAGGGTCGTCTTGCCTACGCCGGTCGGGCCGACGAGGGCGACCATCTGTCCCGGTTCACAGGCAAAGCTGACGTCCGTGAGAACCGGCGTTTTTCCATCGTAGGAAAATCTGACGTTCTCAAACCGAACCGCACCCTGCAGCCGGCCCGCATCCACGGCGCCGGGTTTATCGTCGATCTCGATCGGCGTGTCGAGCACGGCCATGACGCGCTCCGCGCCCGCCAGGGCCTGCTGCGCGTCTTCCAACAGCCGCGCAAGGCCGGAAATAGGCGTATAAAACAAAGACAGGTAGAGCAGAAACGCGACGACGTCGGAAACCGACATGCCGCCACCAAGCGCAATCGCGCCCCCGACGCCGACTACGATAATCGTGCCGATGGACGATACGAATTCCACGCCTGGATGGAAGATATTGCTCAGCTTCAGCGCATGGAGAAGCGCGGCGGTATATCGATTCGAATGCCGCAGAATCTCCGCCTTTTCCTGCTCCTGCTGTCCAAACGCCTGTATCTCCTTAACGCCGGAAAAATTGTCCTGCAGCTTTGCGTTGAGTTCGGCAAGCGCGCGCTGGGACACGCGGAAATTCGGGCGTATTTTATGTACGAACAGCCAGCCCCCGAACAATATAAAGGGGATTGGGATACAGGTGAGCAGCGCAAGCCTTACATTGACGGTCAGCAATATTGCCATTACGCCGACGACGGTGACGATGTTCGTCACCATTTCAGGAATAATATGCGCGTACAGAAGCTCAAAGTGCGCGGTGTCGTTCACGACCCGGCTCATCAGGTCGCCGGTTTGTTTATCGTGGAAAAAACGCATGGAAAAGTGCTGGATGCGGTCGTACAGGCGTACGCGCACCTCCTCTACCAGGTGCCAGGCCGCTGTGTGCGACAAATAACTGCTGAGAAACCGGAACAGGACGCGCAGCAGATAGAGGACCAGGAGCAGAATGGTTAACGCCCATATCATGCGCATGGGCTCCCCTGCCCCGTCCGTTTCCAGCACCGCGGTCATGGATGTGAGAACCTTGGGCGCGGCGAGATTGACAAGCGTCAGAAGAAGGGTAGCCACAATGGCGACGACATACAGGCCCCGGTAGCGGACCGCTTCCCGGCTCAGCCTCCACAGGATTTTCATACATATCCCTCCATATACAGAAAAGGCCATTTTCATGGCCTTATTATTTGTCACTGCAACCACCGGCTCCGCCGGCGGAGGTCTCCCTTAAAAAATATTGGCTGCAAGGATCGGGCGAAACAAGCCGCGGCCAAGATGCTTTCATGAAAGAGATCTCCAACAAAACGACAGCCCGTTTACGGGATACAGGGCAAACGATGCAGGCGAAATCAACGCGGTATGCACCGCGTGCGGCGCCTGTCGGTTACAGGCCTTAAAGGCCTATGCAGGACATCGGCTTAGCCGTCGGGTATATTTTCCGCCCGGGTTACTCAGGCGCGTATACGGCGGATGGACCGGCAACGG
>USJY01000072.1 GCA_900555065.1 uncultured Eubacteriales bacterium | reverse complement strand
GCGCGGCCGGGTCTCCGTACAGGAATCCCAGCACGATGCATCCGGCTAAGGGCACGAGCTTTACGATGGTCGTCACGTTTTGGAACAGGCCGCCGGCCCTGGCGGAGAAGGCGTTAAGCGCGAACAGCGCGAGAATGATGGCGGCGGCGAGCAGGATCTGCGCCTCCAGTCCGCCGGCAAGGCCGAACAGGGATTGGATATAGCAGGCGGCGACCCAGGAGATGACGGCGATAAGCGAGGGATAGTAGAGAAGGACCTGAAACCAGCCGAACCCGCAGGCAACGCGCCGGTCCGCGTAGGTTTCCAGGTATGCGAGCACGCCGCCCGGCCGGTCGGTCCGGCAGGCGAGGCTTCCGATCGTGAGCCCGCCGAACACGATGCCGAGCGCGCACAGGGCGAACAGCGCCGCGCCGAGCAGCAGGCTGCCGCCGGTCTTTTCCAGTACAGCCGCGCTTTTGAAAAAAATGCCGGACCCAATCACGGTGCCGACGATCATGGCGATGGCGGTAAACAGATTGTATTTCTTTTGCGGCTGCTCCATGGCATAGCGCTCCTTTCTTTCTTCAGTATGTTCGGAATCATACCGCTCCATGCATGACGGCCGCCGTTGCCGCGCTAAAAAAAGGACGTCTCCCGCAGCGCGCTGCGGGAGACGTCCTTTTTTACAGCTCAAAATTCACAGTTGCCGGGCGTGCGCGGGTAGGGGATCACGTCGCGGATATTGTCCACGCCGGTCAGGTAGATGAGCAGCCGCTCAAAGCCCATGCCGAATCCCGCGTGTTTGCACCCGCCGAACCGGCGCAGGTTCAGGTACCATTCCATCTCCCCAATATCCATGCCGAACGCCTCCATGCGCGCGCGAAGCCGGTCGTACCGCTCCTCTCGCTGGCTGCCGCCCATCAGCTCGCCTGCCAGCGGTACGAGCAGGTCCACGGCGGCGACGGTCCTTCCGTCGTCGTTTTGCCGCATATAAAAAGCCTTGATCTCAGCCGGCCAGTCATAGACGAATATGGGCGACTTGAAATGCACGTCCGTCAGATATTTCTCATGCTCGCGCGCAAGGTCGCGCCCGTGCTGCGGCGGGTATTCAAACGCAACGCCGCTGCGCTGCAGTATTTCTACCGCTTCGGCGTGGGAGACGCGCGCCATGGAGCCGCCGGCCAGCGCCCGCAGCTTTTCCACAAGCCCGCTTTTCGTATAGTCGTCAAGAAAGGCAAGCTCGTCACGGCACTGTTCCAGCACGCTCGCGACGACGTGTTTTAAAAACGCCTCTTCTATGTCCATAAGCATTTGCAGGTCGCAAAATGCGATTTCGGGTTCGATCATCCAGAACTCCGCGGCATGGGTCTTCGTATTGGAATCCTCAGCCCGAAAAGTCGGCCCAAACGTATATATTTTCTTAAAGGCAAGCGCGAACGTCTCGCCCTCCAGCTGTCCGGTTACGGCGAGCGAAGTCTTTTTCCCGAAGAAATCGCGCGCATAGTCCGGCGCGCCCGCGGCGGGGTCGAGCGTGGTGACGGTAAACGTGTTGCCCGCGCCCTCGCCGTCGTTGGCGGTGAGGATGGGGGTGTGTACGTATACGTAGCCGTTGTCTGTAAAGTAGCGGTGAATGGCGGCCGCGGCGGCGCTCCGGACGCGGAACACTGCCTGGAACAGACGGGTGCGCGGCCTGAGGTAGGCGATCTGCCGCAAGAATTCAACTGTGTGCCGCTTGGGCTGGAGCGGATAGTCCTCCGGGCTATCGCCCTCCAGGACAATGCTGCGCGCATGCAGTTCCAGGCCGCCGCGCCCGGACCGGCGCAGCATGCCGCAGACGCTGACCGCCGCGCCCGGGCGCAGCGCCTGTATCTGCGAAAAACCAGGCGTGTCGGCGTCATAGACGATCTGAATGCCCTGCTGGACCGTCCCGTCGTAAAAGTCGATAAACCCGTTTGCACGCTGCCGTCTGTGGTTGCGGATCCAGCCCTGCAGCCCGATGGATGCGTCGATACGGGCGGCGGGATCGGCGTATACTTCGCGCAGGTCGATATACTCCATTACATTCACCTCTTGTATTTCTATAGATGTATACTGGTATTATGCCCGTCCGCGCCCGGATAAAACGCCGGACCGGTTTTCGGTTACACCGCCGTTTCAGCCGCCGTGCATTCCGGTTCGCCAAGCGAAAAGTCGCGTGTGACAACCTTGAGCCATTTCCCGCGCCGCAGATGGATCAGGCACAAAACGGCCTTTGCCGGTTCGTCCAGTTTCATCAGGGCGAGCACGAACGGGACGGGCAGCATAAACACATAGGCCCCGAGAAAGGCGAGGGGCAGAGAAATGCCCCAAAGGCACAAAAGCTCCATAATCAGGCAATAGCGCGTGTCGCCCGCGCCCCGGAACACGCCGACGATGAAAATTGCGGACTGGGCTACGAAAAAAGTAATAAACGCGGTGACGACAAGCATCTGCGTTGCGAGCTGCTTTGTCGCTTCCGGGATATTGTAAAAGCCGACGGCTACGTCGCGCAGCAGCAGAATCACAAGGCAGGCGATTGCGCCTACGATATAGCTTATGTATTTATACGCGCCCGCGCGCTGCCGCGCAGTCTCGGTATCGCCTTCGCCAATGGCCTTGCCCACCATGACGGCGGCGGCGTTTGCGATCCCGAAGATCACGATGGTGGCCAGCTGCTGGATGGTGTTGGCAATGGAATTGGCGGCGACAGGGTCGCCCGCGCTGTATGTGATATGTCCGAGGATCACCGCTTGCAGCGAGATGGCGACGGCCCACGCGACCTCGTTGATCAGGACGGGACTGCCGTATTTGAGAATATCCCTTGCAAGCGTGCCGCTGTAGGAGAGCATGTCCCGGAGCCGGAACCGCAGCCGCTTTTCTAGTATAAACACGTAGACGCAGATGATGGCGAATTCAAGCAGCCGGGCGGTCAGCGTCGCGATGGCCGCGCCCTGTATGCCGAGCGCGGGCGCGCCTAGATTCCCGAAAATCAGAACCCAGTTGAGAAATACGTTTGTTGCCAGCGACGCGAGATTTACAATCACCGAGATTTTTACAATCTCAACCGAGCGCAGGCAGCAGACAAGGGTGTTGCTGAAACCGAAGGTGAAGTAGGCGTAGCCGAGAATGCGAAGGTATTCCGCGCCGTGCTTGATGACCGCACCGTCGGCGGTATACAGGCGCATTACCTGCTCGGGTATGAGCAGCGCGGCAAATCCCAGCACAAGCGAGACGATGATAACCGCTTTAAGGACGATGGAGAATATGACGCGGACGCTGGCATAGTCCTTCTTCCCATAGTATTGCGCGCTGAGTACGGTAGCCGCGCCGGAAAATCCGAAACAGGCGATGGACAGTATAAAAAACGGCTGGTTGGCAAGCGACGAGGCGGACAGCAGCGTTTCCCCGCCGGGCGCAAGGCCGAGCATAACGGTGTCGGCCAGTTGGACGACAAAGGAGATGAGGTTTTGCAGGGCGATGGGCAGAGCGATCGCCACCGTGCCGCGCAGTAAGTCTTTGTTCTTGAGAACGTGCATAAAAATGGGAATTCCTTTCCTTGACTTATATTGCATAAAACTATATCATATATGGAAGAATAAATCAAATGTGTGCTGTACGGGTGAGGAAAAGCCTTGCTATATATTGACAAGCCGTCCCGGTTTGGGGTATATATATTATATCAGGAAGTTTCAGGAGAATGACATATGGGTAAAATAAGATTTTTTGCAGCCCTCTGGGCCGCAAAGGCGGCGCGGCTGGCCATGCGCCTTCTCGGCCGCAACGCGACCTACCTGCCCGGCAGCATTGCAATCAAGCTCTGCCCGCAGTTTCTGGGCTATGTGAAAAAGCCCGGAACCGTCGTCGCCGTCACCGGCACCAACGGGAAGACGACAGTGTGCAATATGCTCGGGGATATCCTGCGCGACAACGGCTATACCCTGCTTGACAATCGCTACGGTTCCAATACAAACAGCGGAATCGCATCCAGCCTGCTGGCGGGTGTGACGGCGTGCAACAGGAGCCGATTCGATTTCGCCGTATTTGAGGTGGACGAACGCAGCTCCCTGTTGATTTATAAGTATGTGAAGCCGGACTATCTGCTTATCACAAACCTGTTCCGCGATTCGGTCAAGCGCAACGCCCATACCGAGTTTATATCGGGCATACTGAACGACGCGATCCCGGATGAAACCACCCTGATTCTCAATGCAGACGATCTGATCAGCGGCCGCATCAAGCCGCGCAACCAGCGTGTGTATTTCGGAATCGACCCGCTCGCGGGCGAACTGCAGCAGCGGGACAGCATCATACAGGACCTTCGCTCCTGCCCGGCCTGCGGCGCGCCGGTTCAGTTTGAGTTCCAGCGCTATCACCATATCGGTCGCGTGCGCTGCGCATGTGGTTTCTCGTCTCCTGCGCCGGATTACGCGGTCAGCGCGGTCGAGTACGGCCGGGCACGCATTACGGTGCGGGACAACGGCGGGGAAGAACAGTATCATCTTGTCAACAACAGTATTTTCAATATATATAACGAAGTCGCCGTCATCGCGCTGCTGCGCGTACTGGGTCTGGATGCGGAGAAAATCCGCGCCTCTATGGAGAAAATCCAAATTACCGACACGCGCTATGTCGAGCAGTATGCGGGCGGGGTGAAGCTTGTCGCCCACATCGCCAAGGGACAGAACCCCATCGCCTGTTCCCGCGTCTTTGAATATGTGAGCCGCGAACCCGGCGACAAGGTCGTCTTTATCATGGTCGACGATATCTACGACAACAAAGACACATCGGAAAATTTAACCTGGATTTATGAGACTGATTTTGAATTTTTGAACCGCGATAGTATTCGGCGTATTTATGTCGGCGGACCCCGTTCTCAGGATTACCGGTTGCGTATGCTGCTCGCCGGCATACCGGATGAGCGGATCACTGCGTTCCGACATGAGCGGGATTTTCTGAAATACGCCGACCTGTCCGGTGTGGACAGCGTTTACATTCTATATGAACTGTTTCAGTATGATCTTGCAATGAAGCTCAAGGATGAAACGGCCGCCGCACTGGAGGCGCTGTCCGCGGCGAAGGACGGGGGAGAGACGGCATGAAAATAGAGGTTTTATATCCTGAACTGTGCAACTTGTTCGCCGACAACGCGAACGTCGCGTATCTGCGGCATTGCTTGCCCCAGGCGGAGTTTGTGGAGACGTCGCGCACCGCCGTGCCGCTGTTTGTATCGGAACGGCCCGCACTCATTTACCTCGGCTCGATGACGGAAAGCGCACAGGAGAAAGTGATTCGCGCGCTGCGCCCCTACCGACAGCGGCTTTTGGAGCTGATAGAGGACGGCGCCGTCGTGCTCGCTACCGGTAACAGTCTGGAGGTGTTCGGGCAGTGTATTGAGAATGAGGACGGCTCTAAAATCGAGGGGTTGGGCATTTTCCCGACAACAGCCCGGCGCCGTATGTTCAAGCGGTACAATGGGCTTGTCCTGGGCCGGTTTGAGGGGATGAAAATCGTTGGGTTTAAAAGCCAGTTTTCCGATTCAGTGGGCGACGTTTCGGCCTATCCCTTTATCGAAGTAATCCGCGGCCGGGGTTTGTACGAGGGGTGTCCCTTCGAAGGGCTGAAGTGGAACAATTTTATGGGCACATATCTGCTCGGCCCGTTTCTTGTAATGAATCCGCCGTTTACGCAGTATCTCATGCGCCTGATCAGCGCGGAGGAGTTCGCGTTGCCGTTTCAGGAGGTTGCGATGCGCGCCTATGAAGACCGCGTACGCGAGTTTGAGGATCCGCGCCGCAAAGTGCATTTGTAAACCAGCGTATAAATACGCCCCTGCCATGTGCGGCAGGGGCGTTATGCATTGCAGTATGCTTATTTGAGGATGCTGATTTTGCCGATGATGGGCAGCGCTTTGTACTGGCCCTGCGCTGCGGCGACAATGCCGAGAATGGCAAGGACCAGGAACAGAATATTGCCCAGCGCAAAGATCGTGCTGAAAATGCTGCCGAGCCACCAGTTGATCGCCATAAAAATAGCGGTCACAATTGCGACGGCGATCCAGTAGACCACTTCGGCGATCATGAGCACAAGACCCTGATTCGCATGAAAACGAGCGAATTTAGAATCTTTCGCAGCAAAAATAGGGATGAGCACAAGCAGTGAGAAATAGGACAAAATTGCATAACCCTTGTTGCTGTTAATGTCCATTTGTTCCGGATTGACATACGGGTTCTGGTTCCACGTCTGCCCGCCGCCGGGCGCCTGATAGCCGCCGGCCGGCGCGGCTGGCTGCTGCGGCGGCGCAGTCTGCTGTGCAGAAGCCTGCTGCGCCGGATTCGTACCGCCCTGCGCCGCAGGCGCGCCGCAGATTGGGCAGAACCGCATGGCGTCGTCCATCTCTTTTCCACATTGCGTACAAAATGCCATAACCAATTCCTCCAAACAGAAATTTTTATTCTTAATATCCGCCCGTTACAGGAATAAACAGAACAGAAGCGGCAAAAAGATTGCTGGTACGTAGTTCATCGTTTTTAGCTTTGTAATTCCAAGCATATTCAGCGCAAGGCCGATAATCAGAATAGAGCCCACGCAGGACATTTCCAATATCACTGTTTCAGTCAAAACAGGTGCGATCCAACCCGCGAGCAGAGTAATCGAACCCTGTATCACAAGTACAGTAGCCGCAGAGAAGATCACCCCGTAGCCGAGTGTGGAAGCGTATATAATAGAGCAGGTGAAATCCAGAATGGATTTGAGAAATAACGTGGAATGATCGCCGGAGATTCCGCTTTCCAGCGAGCCCAGAATCGTCATCGCACCGACGCAGAATAACAAGCTTGCGCTGACAAAGCCTTCGGTTACGGAGGTTTTGTCAGCCTCCCGCTTTTTGCATTTGCGTTC
>USJY01000071.1 GCA_900555065.1 uncultured Eubacteriales bacterium | reverse complement strand
CGCGGCAGCGCTTCCGCCGCGCGGCTGAACGAACTGTTCGCGCTGCGGCCCTCCATCGTGGACGGCCCGGGCTTTCGCTTTACCGTCTTTACCCAGGGCTGTCCCCATCACTGTCCCGGCTGCCACAACCCGCAGACCCATCCGATTGACGGCGGCACGGAGGTTTCCGTCCGCACGCTGTACGACCGGATTCTGCGCAATCCGCTGCTGCGCGGCGTCACCTTCAGCGGCGGCGAGCCCTTTCTGCAGGCCGCGCCGCTGGCCGCGCTCGCGACGGCCGTTCACGCGGCGGGCAAACTGGACGTGGTGACCTATACCGGCTACACCTATGAATACCTGACGGCCAACGCCACGGCGGAGAACGCCTGGGCCGAGCTGCTCGCGCAGACCGATTACCTCATCGACGGCCCGTTCCTGCTTGCGGAAAAAAGTCTGGATTTGAAGTTCAGGGGCTCGCGCAACCAGCGGATTTTGGATATGCGCGCGACACGGGCCGCGGGCGAGCCTGTACTGACAGAGTTATAACGGGAGGATATACGCACATGGAGAACACAAGAGTCAGGAGCATCACAAAGCGGGACGGACGGGTCGTGCTGTACGACGAGTCCAAGATCGCGAACGCGATACTCAAAGCCCTTGCCGCGTCGGGACAGGAAGACGCTGCGCTGGCCGCAAGGCTTGCAAACCAGGTGGGCGACGCATTGCTTGCAACGGGCGAGGACAACTACAAAATAGAACAGATTCAGGACGAAGTGGAACGTGTGCTGATGCATAACGGGCTGGAGGACGTCGCCAAACGCTATATCCTTTACCGCGCCAAGCGCACCCGTGTGCGCGAGTCCAACACTGCGCTCATGCAGGCCTGCGACGAAATCACCAACGCCGACGCGCGCCGCTCCAACCTGAAGCGTGACAACGCGAACGTGGACGGCAACACGTCTATGGGCAGCATGCTGCAGCTGGGCAGTGCGGCGGCGAAATCCTACAACACGGCCTATCTGCTCACCCCCGAGCAGGCGCGCGCCTATGAGGAAGGATGGATTCACATCCACGACTTCGACTTCTACGCGCTGACGACGACCTGCTGCCAGATTGATATTGACCGCCTGTTTACCAACGGATTTAACACCGGCCACGGTTACCTGCGCGAGCCGCAGGACATACAGAGCTATGCGGCGCTGGCCTGTATCGCCATCCAGTCCAACCAGAACGACCAGCACGGCGGCCAGGGCATTCCGAATTTTGACTATGCGCTGGCCAAGGGCGTGAAAAAAACCTACCGCCGGCTGCTGATCGAAAACCTGCGCAAGGCGCTCTCCATACTCGCGCCGGAAGCCGCGGTGGACAAGCAGGCCGCGACGGAGATCGTAGACGCCGCTGCGGAAAAGGCGGGCGGGCCGTCGCTGGGCCGTAACGAAGCGTATGTACGCGCGCTGTGCGAAGGCCTGCAGGCGCGCTTTGACGAGGCCCTGGCGCGTCAGGCACTGGACTTCACCCTGCGTGAATCCGCGCAGGAGATCAACCGGCGCACCTATCAGGCCATGGAATCCGTGGTGCATAACCTCAACTCCATGCACTCGCGCGCAGGCGCGCAGACGCCGTTTTCCTCCATCAATTACGGAACCGATACCAGCGACGAGGGCAGGCTTGTCATCCGCAATATCCTGCTCGCGACCGAAGCGGGGCTCGGCCATGGCGAGACGCCGATCTTTCCCATACAGATATTCAAACTCAAAGCGGGCGTGAACTACAATCCGGGCGACCCGAACTACGACCTGTTTGAACTCGCCTGCCGCTGCAGTGCAAAGCGGCTCTTCCCCAACTTTGTCAACCTGGACGCGCCTTACAACCTGCAGTATTACGTGCCCGGCCGGCCCGAGACGGAGGTGGCGACCATGGGCTGCCGCACCCGTGTGATCGCAAACCGCTATGATCCGCAGCAGGAGACGACCTTCGGCCGCGGCAACCTCTCCTTTACTTCGATCAACCTGCCCCGGCTTGCCATAGAAGCGAAGGGCGACGCGCCGGCCTTTTACAGCGCGCTCGACGAAATGCTGGAGCTGGTGGCGGGGCAGCTGCTCGACCGGTTCGAGATACAGGCCAAAAAGAAGGTGCGCAACTATCCCTTCCTCATGGGCGAGGGCGTATGGCTGGACAGCGACAAGCTCGGCCCGGACGACGAAGTGCGCGACGTGATTAAGCACGGCACCCTTTCGATCGGCTTTATCGGGCTTGCGGAGACGCTTGTCAGCCTGTACGGGCATCACCACGGCGAGAGCGACGAGATGCAGGAAAAGGGACTGGAGATTGTGCGGCACATGAACGAGTTCTGCAAGCGCAAGGGCGAACAGACCGGCCTGAACTACTCCCTGCTCGCAACGCCTGCGGAAGGCCTGTCCGGCCGGTTTATACGCATGGACAAGAAGCGCTACGGCATTATCCCCGGCGTAACCGACCGCGAGTATTACACAAACTCCTTCCATGTGCCCGTGTATTATCCTATTACGGCATTTGAAAAGATTGAGAAGGAAGCCCCCTACCATGCGCTGACGCCTGCGGGGCATATCACCTATGTGGAGATGGACGGCAATCCGTCCGACAACCTGGAGGCGTTTATGGCCGTTATACGCCATATGCACGACATGGGCGTCGGCTACGGTTCGGTCAACCATCCGGTGGACCGGGATCCGGTGTGCGGATATGTCGGCATTATCGGCGACGTGTGCCCGCGCTGCGGGCGCCGCGAAGGCGAACCCATTCCGCCGGAAAAACTGGCGGCGCTGCGGGACGAATACCCGTTTATTGGAAAAAAGTAAAAGGAGAACAGCTATGAATAAACAGATGGAAAGACAGACCGAAATCGGCAAGGGCGTGGGCTTTGAGCGCATTCGCAGGATTACCGGCTACCTTGTGGGCACCATGGACAAGTGGAACGACGCGAAGCGGGCCGAGGAGAGCCAGCGCGTCAAGCACGGTATGCCCGCTGAAAAATAAAACAGGCCGTTGCCGTGCGGGCGGGAGGTTTCCTTTTTGGCGCCCGCCTGCCCGTAGAAAACGAATACAGGCGCGTCCGCAGTTTTGGCTGCGGACGCGCCTGTTCTAGTTCGGAAACCACCGGCTGAACCGGACGAGGAGTCCCGCTAAAACGTATGCTTTCAGGCAGAAGTAAAGCGCCGCGCAAACGGGCGGTGAAATAAGAAATTTTTGAGCGACGGCGGATGTCGTCTCTCTCGGCTTTTCTAAAACAACGCAAAAAAACAGGGGTGTTTTAATCATAGAGAAATTCTGTCCGTGCGGCAATCGTCCGCTTCCGGGCTGCGGGACAAACAATGCATACGAAGCGATGCAGCGTGTCTTAAGGCGCTTGCCGGGAACAGCCCTTTACCGGGCCGGCAAGGCCTCGGCTTTGCCGGAAGTTACGATTGCGCGGCCGCGCAGAGGACAAGCGCCGTCTGTCCGCGCAGAGGACGAGCGCCGTCTGTCCGCGCAGAGGACGAGCGCCGTGCGTCCGTGCGGCAACGAGTTTCCCGCGGCCGGCCGCAGCGCCGGGCACGTCCACAGGCGCGCGGCGAAGAAAGAGGTATGAACGGTGTGGCGCAAAGCGGCGCGCAGGCGCATAGAATGAAGGGAAAGGAGGCGCGCAGAATGCAGAAAAACAGAAACAGACGCGCTGCGCCGGTGTTCACGGACCAGGGGCCGGAGCCCTATACCGTAAATATAGAGCGGGCGGCGCTGCTGAACAGCAACTTCCGCACGGCGCTGTGGACGGGCGAGCACCTGCAGGCGACCCTGATGAGTATTCCCGAACAGATCGGGCTGGAGGCGCACCCGACCCTGGACCAGTTCCTGAAAATTGTAGACGGTACGGGGCTTGTCCTGATGGGCGCCCAGCCGGATCAGCTCACTTTTCGGCGGCAGGTGCGGCGGGGCGATGCGATATTTGTGCCGTCCGGTACATATCACAACCTTGTCAACCGCGGCGGCCGGCCGCTGAAGCTGTATTCCATCTATGCGCCGCCCGCGCATCCGCATGGAACGGTACACAGGACCAAGACGGAGGCCGACGCGGCCGAAGAGCACGACTGAATCCCCTGCGCATTCCAAAGAATTTGCCGGCGTGCCGCAGGGACGTCCTTTCCTGCGGCTCGCCGGCTTCCTTTTCAACAGCGCGCCGGCTTCGCGCCCCTGCGCGGAAAGCAAATGCCGGCGCGGGCCCTTGCGCGTCTGGTCGGCGTGGGCGCGCCGGAAACGGCACGGTATGCTGCGGCCTGTACGCGTATTTGCGTACCTGGGTGCGGCGTGCAGCGCGGCGCTTTTGCGCGTCCGAACAGACGAGGACAAACCGCGCGGACCTGTCCAGGCCCTGCAAAAGGGCCGGGGCGCCGGCTGTGGAACGCGCGCCAGAACAGTTTCTCCGCCATTTGTGAATTTCATAATAATAAAAGCGGAAAACACTTTTCTAACACGTTTATTTTTGGTATAATGTACGCGGTGAAAATCGGGCTGAGTACGCGGTTCGGTGCGTTTCAGCGTGCGAGGCCGCGTCCTTGTGAATCAACCTTGCGCGGCGGCGGCCGGCCCGGATGCGTTTTGCGGGTACAGCCGCAACCGGACTGACAAGGCGAAAACGGCTGGTTTGACCATTCTTTTTATGCGATAAAAGGGGGAGGAGCGCACGATGCAGTTTGTGAAAATGCACGGCGCAGGCAACGATTATCTATACGTCAACTGCTTTGCACAGCGGGTAGACGATCCGGTCTGGCTGGCGCGGAAGGTGAGCGACCGGCACTTCGGGATCGGCGCGGACGGACTGGTGCTGATCTGCCCGTCTGAGACGGCCGATGCGCGCATGGACATTTACAACGCGGACGGGTCGCGGGCGAAAATGTGCGGGAACGCGGTACGGTGCGTGGGAAAATACGCGTACGAGCGCGGGCTCGTGTCAGGCGCGTCCATGACGCTGGAAACGCTTAGCGGAATCAAGCATCTGGACCTGTATCCGGAAAACGGGAGGGTCAGCTGCGTCACCGTCAATATGGGCCGGCCGGAACTGCGGGGATTGATGATCCCCACGGCGCTCGATGGAGATATTGTGGAACGGCCCGTTACAGTCGGCTGCGACGAGTACGCAATCACCTGCGTGTCCATGGGAAATCCGCACTGCGTACTGTTTGTAGACGACCCTGCAACATATCCTGTGGAGGCGATCGGCCCCATATTTGAGCGGGACCCGATCTTCCCGGAGGGGATCAACACGGAGTTCGTGTCTGTGGCCGAGGACGGGCGGATCGTTATGCGCGTATGGGAGCGGGGCAGCGGCGAGACCCTCGCCTGCGGCACCGGCGCCTGCGCGGCCCTTGTTGCCTGCGCGCGCACGGGCCGGACCGGACGCGAGGCCGAGGTGGTTCTGCCCGGCGGCAGGCTGCATATACGCTGGGATGCGGAAACGGGCGACGTGTTCATGACCGGCCCCGCTGTCGAACTGTTCAGCGTAGAGGTTGATTTGGAGCGGATTGCGGCCTGGTAAGCCGTGGTTACATACAGTGATAAACCGGGCCGTTTGGCCGGGAAGGATGGAGAACATGGTTAAAGCGATTGTTGGCGCAAACTGGGGAGACGAGGGCAAAGGCAAAATTACGGATATGCTCGCCGCGCAATCAGATGTAATTATTCGGTTCCAGGGCGGCGCGAACGCGGGCCACACCATTATCAACGACTATGGGAAGTTCGCGCTGCACACACTGCCCTCCGGTGTGTTTTACAAGCATACGATGAACATTGTCGGCAACGGCGTCGCGCTGCATATACCGACCTTTATCAATGAAGTCAACGCCATTGTGGAGCAGGGCGCGCCGCAGCCGCAGCTGATGGTGTCCGACCGTGCGCAGATGATGATGCCCTACCATATCCTGCTCGATACCTATGAGGAGAACCGGCTCAAAGACCGCCAGTTCGGATCGACAAAATCGGGCATCGCGCCGTTTTATGCGGACAAATACTCCAAAATCGGTTTCCAGGTCTGCGAACTGTTTGACGAGACGTCGCTGCGCGCCAAGCTGGAACGCGTGCTGGAGGTTAAGAATATTTTAATTACCCACCTGTACCGGCAGCCCGCGCTTTCAGCGGACGAAATCTTCGCCGAGATGATGGACTGGCGCGAGCAGATCCGGCCCTATGTGCAGGACAGCGTCGCCTACGTCCAGCAGGCGGAAAAGCAGGGAAAGACCATCCTGCTCGAGGGCAGCAGTGCGCAGGTGCGTCTCCTGCCGGTCACCGGCAGCAGCGCCGCCGTTACGCAGGCGTACGTACAGGGCAGCACCGCGACGGTGTTCCTCACCAGCCGCCAGCTCCGTGCGGCCACAAATGCGCAGTCCGGCGCGACCGTGACGGTCAACGCCACAGATCCCGTGGCCGACACGGTCATCCTGGCCGGCCGCTCGATCGCCAATGCGCGCAGCGCGGGCGTTGCGGCCCTGCAGGTGCAGCTCGCAGCCGGCACCGTTACGCTGGATAGCGCCGCGCTCGCGGCGCTTGACCTGCACAAGGACGTGGCCGTCTCGCTCACGGGGGCGTCGCTCAACGCGGCGCAGCAGCGTGCCCTCGGCACGCAGGCCGCTACGGCGACGCTTGCCAATGCCTCCGTCACCGTTGACGGCGCGGCGGAAAGCTACCCCGCCGGCAGCGTGCGCGCCAGCGTTCCGGCGCGTGCAGCGGATGCGCTCACCGCGTGGAGCCTTGCCGAGGACGGCGCCATCTCGGTGCGTGGGATGCGCAGCAGCAGACCTATACCTTTGATGTTGTCTCCGGCGTGACGGCCATCGCGCGCTTCCCGTTCACGGATGTGCCCGCCGGCAGCTGGTACTACGGCGCGGCGGCCTATGCCTACAACAACGGCCTCTTCGACGGCACGTCTCCCACGACGTTTGCCCCGAACGCGGTCATGTCCCGCGCCATGCTCGTGACCGTGCTGTGGCGGCTCGCGGGCGCGCCCGCGCCG
>USJY01000070.1 GCA_900555065.1 uncultured Eubacteriales bacterium | reverse complement strand
TGTTGAGTTATTTCCGCTCCCGCGGTAATGCCGATCGATGAACCGGGCCGGCGGCAGCCATTTTTTATGCCGCCGGCCCCTTGCTGTTCGCGGTTTACTCCGGCTTATCCGCAGACTCCGGCTTGTTTTTCTTTTTGCCGGCCGCTATATAGACGATCAGACCGACAATCACAAGGACCAGAACGCCGCCGATGATATAATATATTGTGTAATCGGCCGACGGCGCGGGCGCTATGGCCTCGGCGTCCGTATCGGATGACGCGGAGGCGGACGCGGAGGAAGAAGATGCGGAGGAAATCGACGCGATTTGCGTCTCGCCAATCGCTATGGTCGGGTTGCCGGAACCGGTCGCGCCCTGCGCGCCCTGCCCGTCTTCGCCGCTCGGCAGCACATAGTCGTCGTCCACCTCAATTTCGGCGTACAGGCCGTCCCACCAACCAGCCTTCTGCCGGGTGGCGTTGAGCTCCGTTTCACCGTCAAGAGTCGTGACGTTGTTGATCTTGCCATTGCCGATCCCCTCGTCGCCGTACGGGACTTCTTCCAGGCAGAACATGACTTTGCACCAGCTCCAGCCCGCGGCCTCGCCCTCAAAATTGAAAATCTCATCAAGAGTCATAAACCCGAACAGGTTGCTCTCGTTCATGGTCCAGAGAATCGTATCCTGCGACCCGTTCGCAAAATCCCAGCTACCTTCAAACTGCATCGGGATGCCTTCGTTTTCATTGCCGTCCCATTGCAGATTCTGATCTTCATCCGTATAGCGGACGGCCATAAACGGGCCGCGGTTTTCCTCGCGCAGGTTTACCGCGATCGGTTCGGAGAACTCCAGTGCGATCTGCGTGTCGTTGATCTTTACCGCGCGCGTAAGCGTCAGTTCATCGGCGGCGCCCGCGGGCAGCGTCAGCCCCAGCGCGAGCACGGCTACAGCGAGTATGGCAAGCCATTTTTTCAAGCCTTTCATAGGTTCCTCCCATTTATATTAAAGTAAGTCCATATTGGCCCGGAGGCGCTTTTTCCTGAGTATTGCAAGGGATACGCCGCAGGCTGCCATCACGGAAGCAATGCTCGTGAAGAGCCAGACGTTCGCGTCCACGGTGAAGGGGTTGTAGCCCATGTCAATGGCAACGCGGACGTATGCGCCGTCCCACGCGCCATCGGCGGAATTTTTATTGGCGTAGAGCATGGTCCCGTACGCGTTCGTGATATTGCTGATGGCCCAGTGGTTGGTATCGTTTTCATCCCGGAACGGTTTTTCCTCTATGCAGAAACGGGTTCTGTAGCCGCTGTACTGTTCCATGGCGCCTTCGCGGTTGATGATCTCCGCCACGCTGGACACGTTTACCGGGTGCCCCTGATCGTTGAGCGTCCATATGATACGGTCATGATCCGCGTCGGCAAATTTCCATGTGCCGCTAAACTGGATCGGCGTGCCTTCGTTCACGGCGCCTTCCCACTGCAGGTTGTTCAGCTCATCCACGATGCGCAGCGCCATGAACGGCGATCCCTTCACCCGAATGGGCGCCGAGAATTCGATCATGATTTCCTTATCCGAATAGGCGATGGCCCGCGTGATATAGAAGGACGGATAGTACGGCGTCGCGTCCACATAGACGCCGTCAAGACCCATGCTCGGCCTGTTCGCGTACAGCTGTTCGCCCGTCGCTATGCTTCTGATGTTGTCGATCGTGCCCGGATACATATTCCCCGCATCCGGATCAAGCAAGACTTCCTCAATACAGAACTTGGTGTTCAGATGCCGGTAGCCCCATGCGTTGCCGGTGCGGTTGATGATGTCGGTAACGTTGTCGACCGGGATGAAGAACCCGCCGCCGTTGAGGGTCCAGATGATGGCGTCTTTCTTATCGCTCTCATACGCCCAGGTGCCGTAGAACTGCATGGGATCGCTCTTCTCGGGCTCGCCCGTCCATTGCAGCTGGTTGTTGTCGTCCACAAAACGCAGCGCCATGAACGGGTCGCCGACAATATCTACCGGCTCGGAGAACTGGACGCGCAGCTTGTCGGGGCTGATGGCGCGCACTTCGGTGATGGAAAGGTTGGGCTCGTACGGCTCTACCGGCAGATAGACGCGCTCATAGAACCCGGAGGTGTTCGGCGTGTTCGCGTACAGCTTCTCGCCGGTCGCGCGGCTTGTAATATTGTCGATTACGCCGAATTCGGCGTCGTAGTCCTCCGCGAGCAGTTCTTCAATGCAGAACATGGTCCTAAACTCGGAGAAATCCGCCAGCGCGCCGGTACGGTTGATCGCGTCGTTCATACTGGCGAGAATACCGTTGTGCAGCGTCCAGATAATGGAGGTGCGGTCGGAATTCTCATATTTCCAGCTGCCGCTCCACTGCAGCGGCTCGCTGCCTTCTGCTTCCGGCTCGCCCGTCCACTGCAGGTTGTTGTTTTCGTCGACCAGGCGCAGCGCCATGAACGGTTCGCCGCTGATATTGACCGGCTCGGTGAACGTGATGCGCAGCTGATAGGCGCTGACCGGCTCCACGCTCTCTATGAACAGGCTGTTCTGAAACGGTTTGACCGGCACATAAACGCGCTCATAGACCCCGGATGCGTTCGGTTTGTTCGCGGGCAGCTTCTCGCCGGTCGCAACGCTCGTGATATCGTCCATCAGGCCGAATTCGGCGTCGTAGCCCTCGTCCAGAAGCTCCTCTATGCAGAACATGGTCTTATACTGCGCATAGGCGGCATAGTCGCCCGTGCGATTGATAAAGTCGTTGATACTGAAAACCTGACCCGGGTCGGCCTGCCATATGATGGAGTCCTGATTCTCGTCCGCATATTTCCAGGAGCCGCTGATCTGCAGCGGTAAACTGCCTTCCGCATCGGGTTCGCCCGTCCACTGCAGGTTGTTGTTCTCATCCACGATGCGCAGCGCCATGAACGGGTTGCCGATTTCGACCGGCTCCGTGAACGTGATCTGCAGCCTGGTGGTGCTGACGGTGGACACGCTCTCTACAAACAGGCTGGGTTCGAACGACGCAACGCTCACGTATACGCCGTCGCGGCCCAGGCTCGGCTTGTTCGCGTACAGTCGCTCGCCGGAGGTCGCGCCGATGATATTGTCTATGGGGCCGGGCTCGAGGTTGCCTGCATCGGTCGTGGGGATTTCCTCAATGCAGAACATGGTCAGATATTGTGAAAAAGCGGCGTAATCACCCGTGCGATTGATGAAGTCGCTGGTACTGGAAACCTGATTCGCATGGGCCTGCCATATGATAGAGTCATGGTTTTCGTCCGCGTATTCCCAGGAACCGCTGACCTGCAGCGGCGTTTCGCCGGACCACTGCAGATTGTTGTTCGCATCCACAATGCGCAGCGCCATGAACGGGCTGCCGCTGAACTCGACAGGTTCGGTGAACGTGACCCGCAGCCTGGCGGAGCTGATGGCGGACACGCTCTTGATCTGGCAGGGGCTCTCCACTGGCGAGACGGACACGTAACGGCCGTCTGCCACGCCGGTAGCATTCAGATTGTTGGCCTGCAGCAGATTGCCGGTGCGGCCCACGACGTTGGTGACGTGTCCGTCGCGATTGACGGTGACGCCGGGGTCGCCGGCCTCCTCAATGACAAACTTGCACTGTACGCCCTCCAGGGTGGAAAAGTCGACGCCGTCGGCACTACCGACGAAGTTCATAATATCGCTGATCAGTTTGTTGTGTCCCTGGTGGATGGTCCAGATGATGCTGGTGTGCGCGTCGTCCTCATAGGCCCAGTCGCCGCTCCACTGCAGCGGGGTGCTTGCGTTGACCTCGCCGGACCACTGCAGCTGGTTGTTGTCGTCCACATAGCGAAGGGAGAGCCAGGTGCCCGGCTTGACGTCGATTGCCTCGCTGAAGGTAAGGCGGATTCTCGACTCGCTGAGCATCTGCGCGGTATAGGTGACGTCGACCGGTTCGCGCATTTCCGTGTACAGGCGGTCGTTTTCGCCGATGCCTGTGTCCGTCCACTGCCGGCCCTGCAGGATCTTGGAGCCGTCGGCAGAGGTGACGCCGTGGATCTGCCCGTCCCGCGCACCGGAACCCTGCTCGATGCAGAACACAACCTTCTCGTACAGGCTGTCCCAACCATCCGTTACGATCGCGCCGGTTTTGTTGAGCATATCATAGATCGTTGCGGCGCCATCGGTCTTGGTCCAGACGACCATGTTTTTGTTGATGTCGGCAAACTGGTATGTAACTGTGCCGTTGAACTGGAGCGGTGTGCTTGTGTTTGCCGCACCCGTCCACATAAGGTTGTCGTCGTTGTCGACCAGGCGGATGGCGTTGAACGTTCCCCAGGTCGCGGGGTCGTTGACCGGTTCGGAGAACACGAGCAGCACTTGCGTGTCGTTCAGGATCACCGTGTCCGTCAGCGTGAGCGGATCGGACGGCCCGGCCACTGCCGTCGTAACCAGCATGGACGCAAGGATACAGACGACAAGGATGCATGAAATGAGCCTTTTCAATGTTTTTCCTCCTCGTATATAACTTACTAAAAAATATTCCCATTTAATGAAATTATCACTAAAAGATATTATATAAAAAGAGAAGCTGTACAAATAGTAACAAAAATATGAAAACTGGTAATTTCGTATGCGCTCGATGCATCCGGCCAGATCTGCACACACCGCGGCGATGAGAATAAAAGGCAGGCGGCCGCTACTTACTGAAAACACGCCCTGTTTCGCCGCAATCCGGCATACCGACCGATTGTCCGCATGGCTGCGGTATTCTGTCCGGCCGGTATGGTGTTATTGTCCCCACACGGACACAAGTTCAGCCCCCCGCGAGCTCCTCCGGCGCATGCCACGGCACGCCGCGGCGCAGCTTTTTCTTGTACTGGCTCGGGGAAAGGCCCGTTTCGCGTTTAAAGACTTTGGAAAAGTAATTATAGTCCTCAAAACCGGATTTGCGAGCGACGGCGGCCACGCTCTCGTTCTGCGCAAGCATTTTTTTCGCAGCCTGGATACGCGTTTTGCGTATGTACTTTGCGATGCCTATATCCAGGTATGTATTCGTAATTTTATAGAGTGTGCTGCGGCTGATCTGAAATATTTCGCAAAGCCGCTCCACAGACAAGTCCTCGCTCAGGTGCAGGTTGATGTAGTTGGAAAGGTTGAACATCAGGTTTTCATCCGCAAATTTTACCTGCTCCGTGATCCACATATAGCAGGCGCAACCCTCCATGATTTTGGCGGCAGCTTCGATCTGCGCCCGGCTCTTGCACACCGTTTTTCCATAGGCCGCGAGCAGCTGTTCTTCAGGCAGTCCGTGTTCCCGCGCAAAGGCGCGCACATGTTCCGGCCGGAACTGTTCGCTGTCGCGCAGCTGCCCGAAAATGATATAGCCGAGCGTAATCTCGTTCATCTTGATCGGAAGCGCAACCTCCTGCAGCCCGGCATAGCAGGAGTAGATTTGCAGTTTCCCGCTGCGCCGGCACTGTTCGCAGGCGGTTTTATCGCCCATGCGGCAGTTCCGGTCCAGTTCAGGCTTGCTGCGGACAATGGAGCAGTATTCGCTCCGGTCATCCGGGTATTCGGTAATAACCTCCATATTCAAGTCGAATATCGTAACCCGGATGCCCGTCAGCGTATGAAACTGAACCAGCAGGTCGTACAACTGCTGTACTTCAAAAATGGATTCCAAATTGTTCTCCCCTTTCCCGCGGATGCCTCTATCATAGCGCAGGAGGAAGAAAAAATCAATCCACAATGCAAAGGCTTTTGCACCAGGACCGCGGCGCGCCGGCTTTTTCGCGCGAACCGGCCCGCTATTTCAAAAAACAGCGCCGCAGCGGGACGCGGACGCATTTGTTTTACGGGAATTTTTAGTCATCTTTAGGGTAATTATACAAGAGAAATATGGTAATGTCAATACCGTAATGTAAATTAGATTGACGGAGACTTCAAATGGAAGAATTATCTTTCAGATACGCTGAGGAAAAAGATGTTTCTACAATATTGTTTTTCATCAAAGAATTAGCGGCCTACGAGCAAATGCTGGATGATGTAGTGGCTACAGAAGAACTGCTGAAAGAATGGATTTTCGAAAAGAAAAAAGCGGAAGTCATTTTTGCAGTTGTGAAGGGCATGGATATTGGATTTGCCCTGTTCTTCCATAATTTTTCCACTTTTCTTGGCCGGGCGGGTATATACCTGGAAGATTTGTATGTCATACCGGCATTCCGCGGAAAGGGTTACGGTAAGGCTCTTTTGCGGGAATTGGCCCGGATTGCCGTAGAACGAGGATGCGGCAGATTGGAATGGTGGTGTCTGGATTGGAATAAAGCAAGCATCGGTTTTTATTTATCATTGGGCGCAGAGCCCATGAAAGATTGGACCGCTTACCGTATCACCGGAGATAATTTATGCAAACTTGCAGAATGATTATGGGATGAAAAAATGAAAATCTATGGTATAAACGGCCGAAACAACATTACCGGCGGGCAAATCAGGCGCGCGCGGCTTCGGCTCGGATGGTCGCAGTCCGACCTTGCGGCAAAATTGCAGCTGGAAGACGTTATTATTGAGCAGAAGGCCGTAAGCAGAATAGAATTGGGAGAAAGGCTCGTCACAGATTACGAGCTCCTTGCGCTTGCAAAGGTGCTGAAAGTGTCCGTCATGTGGCTGCTCACTGGGGAGCAGCAGTGAAAGGCTGCAAAAAGGCCGCGGTAAACCGCGGCCTTTTTGCGTTATATGTATATTCATATACTGGGCCTGTGCTTGCTGCGCACTATGCGCCCTGCCCGCAACCATGTAACTGCGACCGGACATACCCGCCCTGCAGCGGCGTTCCAGACGCGCGGGACGGGCCGCCGCCAAATCGTCTTTAACAGCTGCAATCACGCGCACGGACGCGGCAACGCGGCGGCAGCGCTTATAACTGTCTCCCGTGTTCGCTCAGCGCTTATAACGGCCGCCCGTGTTCGCATAGATCAGCGCGAAAACAATTGCGACGGCGAACAGCGCGAATCCAGCCCAGAAAAACGCCATCCGCTCCAGCAGCAGACCT
>USJY01000069.1 GCA_900555065.1 uncultured Eubacteriales bacterium | reverse complement strand
TCGGAGGCATGGACGGCGGATAAAAAAAAAGCGGCGCGCCGCGGCCGGCCTTACGCCGACGGTTCCCCGCATGGAAGAGCAAAAGAATATTCGCCGATTCGGATTTGTAAGCCGAAATAATACTGTTTGTATATATATCAACAGGACGATTCTCTGCGCCGGCCCTGAAGGCGGGCGGCTGCGGCGCACAGAGGGCGCCGCGCATGGCGGACCGCAGGCGGGACGGGAGCTGGTCCTACAGGCGGTACGCGTTTGCGGGCAGGCGAAGATCCCGCCAAACCGGCTGAGACGATTGAACCTGGCGTGTGCCGGAACACTACAGATACTCGCGCATTTCGGTCATGTTCTCCCAGTAGCGTTTGGGCATGTGCGTCATACGGCACTTTGGGTTATGCCGCGCTTCAATGGCTATGGTTTTATAAAACTGCCGCCATAGGGCGCGGTACCGCTCCTCCGTCTCGTCCGCAGGCGGGAATTCCAGTTCGTCGATTCGCACCATACGGCAGATGCGGTTTTCATAAATCAGGGCGCAGCCGTGCGTCTTGTCACAGATGGTAAAATCCTCGTTTGGATAACGCGCGATAAAATGGCCCGCGAGGCGGGGCAGGACAAAGTTTTTCGGCGTAATGGTCGCGGCGAGCATCCCGCCGTAGTCCGAAAACCGGATAAAGCCCTTGAGCAAATGGCATTCGCCGCCAAGATGGCGCGCAGCCGCCAGCAGCGGCGCAACGTCGGGATGGCCGAGCATTTGCATTACCCGCCCGCCATGCGCATAGCCGAGCAGGAGAAACCGCAGGGTCCGTATCTCCTTTTTCTCCATACAGCTCAGAAACACGCTTTCCACAAGCGCAAGGGCGCGCGGCGATATTTTCCGGGGAATCGAGGCGCGGACACGGGCGGCTCTGTCCGGGTCGGAGTCGATCCATTTTTCAAGCATCAAACTCGGCTGCGCCTCCTGCTCGGGCATAATGGCGGCCGGAAGTTCGTGCTGATATACGCTCTCGTAGACGCAGTTGAAAAAGCCGGCGAGACTCCCGTCGTACAGATACACCACGTCGCGCGGCGCGGCTAGAGCGCGCTTTGCAGGCATAACACCGCCTCCTCAACCGCCTCGCCCACCGAGCGTACGTCGCCCGGGCCGGGCAGGGCAAATTTTACGCCGGGCAGGTCGAACATGGTGAGCTGCTCCACGCCGTAGGCGTAGATTTTCGGGTCGATCAGCGCGCGCGTCACCTTCTCCCGCGACAGGCGCGGGCCGCAGGGCTGGTCGCTGGCGATTATAAAGTATTTTGCGCGCTTGAGCACGACGCCAATGCGCCTGAGCTCTGCGAAGCCCAGACTGCCCGTACGCCGCGCCTGTACGATGCGCCGCGCGCTCTTGGGGCCGATTCCGGGCACGCGCAGAAGGTCGCGCAGGGGCGCGCGGTTTACGTCCACGGGAAAAAACTGCATGTTGCCGACGGCCCAGTTGCACTTGGGATCAAGGTAGGGATTGAAATTGGGCGCTCGCTCGCTCAAGATTTCATCCGCAGAAAAATCGTACTGGCGCATGAGCCAGTCGGCCTGATAGAGCCGGTGCTCGCGCAGCAGCGGCGGCGACGTGTCGAGCGCGGGCAGGAGCGAATCCGACACCACGGGCACATAGGCCGAGTAAAACACGCGCTTTAAGCCGTATTTTTCATAAAGGCCGGAAGCCAGGCGGATAATCTGGTAATCCGTCTCGGGAGACGCGCCGATAATCATCTGCGTGGCCTGGCCCGCCGTGGCGAACCTGGGCGCCTTTTTACAGAGGGCGCGCTCGTTTTTGCTGCGCTCCACCCCATTTTTGATCTGCGCCATGGGCGATAGAATATCCGTCTTTTTCTTATGCGGCGCGAGCTTTTGCAGGCTCGCTTCGCTCGGCAGCTCAATGTTGACGCTCAGCCGGTCGGCCAGAAGGCCCAGGCGGCGAATCAGGTCCGGATGGGCGCCGGGAATGGTTTTGGCGTGGATATAGCCCCAGAAATTGTGGCGGTAGCGCAGGATTTCAAGCGTCTTAATCATGCGTTCCATGGTGTAGTCGGGGCTCTGGATCACGCCGCTGGAAAGGAACAGGCCCTCGATATAATTGCGCCGGTAAAACTGAACGGTCAGCTCCGCCAGCTCGTCAGGCGTAAACGCGGCGCGCGGCACGTCGTTGCCGCGGCGGTTGACGCAGTATTTGCAGTCGTAGGCACAGCGATTGGTCATCAGCACCTTCAGCAGGCTTATACACCGCCCGTCTGCCGAAAAAGAATGGCAGCAGCCCGCCGCCATTGTATTGCCAATGCCGCCGCTGACGCTCGGCCGGTCCGCGCCGGATGAGGTACAGGCCGCGTCATATTTCGCGCTGTCGGCCAAAATGGTGAGTTTTTGCATAAGGTCCATGGGTTTACGTCCTTTCCGGCGCTACCAGCGGGTTTTGGTTTCAACCACCCGGCCGATGATATAGAGCTGTTCCAGCTGTTCACCTGCGAGGACAAGCGTTTCATACGCCGGGTTGAACGGCTCGAGCGCCACGCCGCCCGACTGCCTGCGAAAGCGCTTGAGCGTACCCTCGCCGTCGCGGTAGACCATCACGCCCACGTCGCCGTCCTCCAGCGTCTGCTGGCGGCGGACAAGGGCAAGGTCGCCGTCATGAATATACGGTTCCATGGAGTCGCCCCGGACGACGAGGTAGAAATACCCCTCCGGCGAACGTATGCCCGCCGGCTCGCTGCCCAGATGCTCCTCAAAGGCAAACGCGTTGTAACCCGCGCGCACCGCGCCGACAACGGGCACGAGCACCGGGCCGGCAAAGCCGTCGCCCGGCATCGACGCGGGCAGACCCAGTAGATAGTCCACGCTCACACCATAGTAACGCGAAAGCCGGAGCAGCATGGAGTGGTCGGGCATGGATTTTCCAGACTCCCATTTTGCCACTGCCTGCTGGGTGACATTCAGTTCCCGCGCAAGGGCGGCCTGGGTCAGGTCCTTTTCCGTGCGAAGCTGTTTGAGACGCGTGTGCAGCATGCGGGATTCCTCCTCTCAGCCTGTACGAAGGCTTTCCATGATCGCCTATATTATACAACCGCAAGTTGTATTTGTAAAGAGGTTTCCAAAAAATGACCGTTACAATCGCTGCGGCCGGGCTGTAAGGCAGCCGCACGTTTATAAATATATTTTGCAGGCGCGTATTTTTCGGCTTTCCATGGTGAAAGACACAAGCCGGCGGGAGGACGCGGCGCGGCAGGGCGCGTGTGAGATACGGGCGCATTATGGCGGGCCGGTCGGGCGGGCGCGGCAAACCGGCGCATGTCGGCGAGCCGGCCGGGTAGGCGCGGGCGCCGCGTTGTGCAAAAAAAACGGCCCCTGCCTTAAACAACAGGGGCCGCTGCGTTCCCGGCGCCGCGTCAGTCCGCGTACGGCGGCTGTTCCCGCGGGCTGAAAAAAGGACATGCATCGGTCAGGCATTCGCGGTTTTCGGCGGAAAATTCGCACTTGAGCGCGGGGTCCCAGTCCATGCGCACGCCGGCCGCCCGCTCTGTAAACGCCACGGCTGCGCGCAGGGATAAAAACGTGTCCCGCTTACAGCAGCGCGGCCCGCCGTGCGCCGCGATTTCCTCCAGGCACAGGGCGATCAGACGGTTGCAATCCGCCCACGCTTCCCGGCTCAACGGCGTTGCGCCGCGGGCGACGCTCCAGTATGTACCCGCGCCCACAGCCGCGCCGCAGCAGCCCATAAAGCCGCAGCTGCCGCCCGGAACACGGCCTGCGCGCCGTATAATTTCAGGGATACCGGATTCCAGGTCCGCCGCGCCGCCGCTGTTTCGGTAGGCGGCGAGCAGGACGCAGCCGGTCAGCGCGTGGTGCTCCGGGCCGTGCATATGCACGGACGGATGGCGCATGATCCGCAGGGCCAGCCGCGCCGGGTTGCGCTCGTCCGCATGCAGGCAGACGCGCGCAATCACGTCAGCCGCCGAAGCGGCATGGCAGGCGTCGCACACGAAATGCCCTTGCGCGCAGGCCGCGTCCGTCTGAAAAATACCGCCGCACACGGCGCATGCCAGGGCGCGCGGGGTCTTCGAATACACCAGCGGCGCGCCGCACAGCATGCATCCGCTCTTATGTCCGTTCATGGGTTGACCTCCCCGTCCTCCGGCTCGAGCGTGACGAGCACAAGTTCCGGCCGGTTGTGCAGGCGCGGTACGGGCGCACGACCGCCCAGACCGCGTGAGACTGCCATAACCGCGTTCCCGCGCCTGTACAGGCCGCAGGTATACGCGGGAAAAAAGCCCTGGCCCGGCGCGAATACGCCGCGTCCTGAAGGCAGCCGCCACTGTCCGCCGTGCGCGTGGCCGGCAAAGGCAAGGTCTGCCCCGCAGGCGGCGTAGAGTCGGAAAAACTCCGGACGATGGCTGAGCAATATGTGAAAGGGCGCGTCTGCGCTGTGCAGGAGCCGGTCCAGCTCACGCGCGAACAGGGGGAGCCGGACGGAGGCGTCCGGCGCATAAAACACGGGGTCCCGCGCGCCGCACAGCGCGATGCGCGCGGCCCCGCGGCGAAGCAGAACCGCTTCGTCGTGCAGCACGCGCACGCCGTGCGCACGGAGCCGTGCGGCAAAAACCGGATAGCGCGGACAGCGGCCCTCATGGTTTCCGGGCACGTAGAATACGGGCGCGAGCGAAGCGGCGGCTGCTGCGGCCTCCAGTGCGGCGGCCATATCCCCGTCGCCGCGGTCGATCATATCGCCAGTGATCACAACGGCATGCGGCGCGCAGGCGCGCATGGCCTCCGTCAGACGGGACTGCCCCGGACCGAAGCGCTTGCCGTGCAGGTCGGACAGGTGCAGGATCCGCGTTCCGGCAAACGCGGCCGGAAGCGCGGGATGGCGAAGGATATACCGCGACGTCTGCAGCACGTTGTGCTGCCAGTACAGCATTGGCGCAAGCGCCGCCGCGGCTGTGGCGGCCCCGGCGGCGGCGCGGAAAATGTATTTTCGTTGCATAGGTTACCTCGGCGTCATATCAATCTGCGGCCGCGCCGCCTGGCAAGGGGCGGGGCGAGCAGCTCGGCCGCTATGAACGCCGCGCGCGCGTCGCGCGGGTTCAGGAACCGGCGCGCGCCGGTTTTCGGCGCGGCCCGTTCCGGTTCCGGCGGCTGCGGGCGGGCCGCCTCCGCATCGGACGCGGGGGGCCCGGCATATGCGTGCGCTGCCGACGGCGCGCCCGTGCGCAGCGCGTATTTCTTCATTGTTTTGTTCATGGCGGCGACCTCTTACATATCGCGCTTATCCTGCGCGTTTTCAGGATCGGCGATCGCGCCGCGCATCTGCGTGTCGGCGATTACGTTCTGCATGTTATAGTAGTCCATCACGCCCAGCTTGCCCTCGCGCAGGGCGGTTGCCATGGCGCGCGGCACTTCGGCCTCGGCCTCGACGACCTTGGCGCGCATCTCCTGCACGGCCGCTTTCATCTCCTGCTCGCGCGCGACGGCCATCGCCCTGCGCTCTTCGGCCTTTGCCTGGGCGATGCGCTTATCGGCTTCGGCCTGGTCGGTCTGCAGCTGCGCGCCGATGTTGCGGCCGACGTCCACGTCCGCAATGTCGATAGACAAAATCTCAAAGGCTGTCCCCGCCTCCAGGCCCTTGCCCAGAACGGTTTTGGAGATCGCGTCGGGGTTCTCGAGCACGACCTCGTGGCTGTCGGACGAACCGATGGTGGTGACGATACCCTCGCCTACGCGCGCAATGATGGTCTGCTCGCCCGCGCCGCCGACCAGGCGGTCTATGTTGGCGCGGACCGTGACTTTGGCCTTGGCGCGCAGCTCTATGCCGTTTTTGGCGATGGCGGCGATGACCGGGGTCTCGATGACTTTCGGGTTGACGCTCATCTGCACGGCCTCAAGCACGTTGCGGCCGGCAAGGTCTATGGCTGCGGCGCGCTCAAATTCGAGCGGGATGTCGGCCCGCTGCGCGGCGATCAGGGAATCGACGACACGGTCCACGTTGCCGCCGGCAAGATAGTGCGCTTCCAGGTTGTTGATGTTCACGTCCAGCCCTGCTTTCGAGGCTTTGATCATGGGGTTGACGATCCGGGACGGGACGACGCGGCGCAGCCGCATGGCGATCAGGTTGACGATGCCGACCTTCACGCCTGCGGCAAGGGCGCTGATCCACAGCGCGACGGGTACAAAGGTAAAAAACAGGGCCAGAAATAAAATGATGATAATTGCGATTACGGCGATCCAGACAAATTCCACAGTTCAGTCCTCCTTTTTTCATTAAGGTGTCCAATGCGTCTAAGAATTATCCGCCGCCTTGACGACGACGCGGTTGCCGACAACTTCTATCACGACGACGGACGCGCCCTTGTCGATAAACTCGCCACGGGTCACCACGTCCAGCCGCGTCCCGTCGCAGTCAATCGAGCCGGCGGGCCGCAGCGGCGAAAGGGCCGTGCCGGATTTGCCAAGGTATTGGTACAGGCGCTCCGGCGCGCTGGAATAGCCGAGCTCACGCCGCGCCGACGCGCGCAGGACAAGCCCTTTGGGCATGTTCCCAGTCGAGGCGAGCAGGACGAGCACGGCGAACAGTACGCCCAGAACGCATGCGATGATTGCAATGAGAATCAGCGCCTGCCAAAAGGTCTGCGCCGTCAGAATGACCGACAAACAGAGCAGAATCAGCCCGGATATGCCGAACACGCCGAAACCGGGCACGACCATTTCAATTGCCATGAGGATCACGCCCACGACAAACAGTACGACCGGCAGCCAGGTGATCTCCGGAAAAACCGCCAGCAGGCCCATAGTACCCCACTCCTTTACGGTGCTGGTTTTTTGCAGCTTACTGCGTTTGATAAAACGATACTGCGTCAACTTTATTGTATATCGAAAACGCCGCGCAGTCAAGCAAAAGCGCACATGTCCATTTTCGGAAATTGCAGGAATAATTCCTATAATTATCTTTTTCCTCCATGTAGGTTTGTCAAACATATTGGACAGTAAATTCTGAGGGAGAAAGCCATCCCAA
>USJY01000068.1 GCA_900555065.1 uncultured Eubacteriales bacterium | reverse complement strand
GGAAGTACTCGGCTACGGTTATGCCGGTGTATATCGAAGCTTCGCGCGCGGCGACCGGCATGTCGGATGTGTTCGCGATCAGCACGGTGCGCTCCATGAGCGAATGTCCTGTTTTCGGGTCTTTGAGCTCTGGAAACTCGTTGAGCACGTCGGTCATCTCATTGCCGCGTTCGCCGCAGCCGATGTATACGACGATGTCCGCCGTCGCCCACTTGGCGAGCTGGTGCTGCACGACCGTCTTGCCGCTGCCGAAGGGGCCGGGCACGGCGGCGGTGCCGCCCTTGGCGATGGGGAACATCACGTCTATGACGCGCTGTCCGGTCACGAGCGGAATATCGGGGGTCAGCTTTCTGCGGTAGGGGCGGCCCCTGCGGACCGGCCACTTCTGCATGAGGGTCACGTCGCGCGGCCCGTCCTGCGTACGGATGACGGCGACGGTCTGGGTAATGGTATAATCGCCCTCTTCAATCTTCTCGACCGTGCCCTCAATCCCGACAGGGACCATAATCCTGTGCGTGATTATCTTGCTCTCCAGCACCGTGCCGATGATGTCGCCGGGCACGACGGCGTCGCCCGCTTTCACAGTGGGCACAAAATGCCAGACCGCTTCGCGGTTGAGGGACGCGACTTCCACGCCGCGGTGCAGGTTGTTGCCGCTGACGGCGCGGATGGCCTCCAGCGGGCGCTGGATCCCGTCGAAGATGCTGCCGATCAGGCCCGGGCCGAGCTCCACGCTCAGCGGCGCGCCGGTCGACTCGACGGGCTCGCCGGGGCCGAGGCCGGAAGTCTCCTCATAGACCTGGACCGACGCCTCGTCGCCGTGCATCTCGATAATCTCACCGATCAGGCGCTGGGAGCTGACGCGGACGACGTCGAACATATTCGCATCGCGCATCCCCTCCGCAATCACCAGCGGGCCGGCTACTTTTTTAATGGTGCCAGTGCTCATATATCTCACCTGTTCCTTCTTTTATCGCTTGGCGCGAACGGGTTCCGCCCGTCCTGCGCGTCCCGGATCGTCCGGCTATTGCTCGCCGAATATAATATCGCTTCCGACCGCCTTCTCCACAGAACTCCTGACGTTCTGGATCCCCAAGCCGGTGTTGCCGGACACGCCGGGGATCAGAATCACGGCGGGCAGGGGCCTGAAACGAAGCTTTTCAATTTCATCGGCGAGTTCTGCGGCGAGCTTTTCCGTAATATATGCAACCGCATACTCGCCCTCCACAATCCTGCGGAACAGCGTTCTGCCGGTCTGCTCGTCGTCCGCGGGGTAGACGTCCAGCCCCAGCGTCGCAAACCCGTATATGCTGTCCCGGTCGCCGATCACTGCAATCTTATACATACATATCCCTCAATCTCTCGCGGATGACGCTGTCGTCGATCCCGCTGCGCTTGCCGTAGAGGATCAAACGCACCGTCTTGATCTCGTTTTCCCGCGCGAGCAGATAGGCCGCAATCGGCTCCAGGCCGAAATAATTGCTCTTCTGCGGCTTGATCAGCTCGATCAGCTGATTGTCGCAGTAGCGCTCAAAGGCCGAAGGCGACTCGCGCAGCGCCTCCGCAGCGCCGCTGTAACGCGTGCTTTTTACGCAGGCGCATATCTCGTCCATGCCGCGCGAAGCGGCGTCTGCCAGCCGGTCCGCGCTGACGTATTCGCAGGGCGCGAGGGCCTTGTCGAGAAAGGCGCGCGGCTTCCCCATACGGCAGGCGCGCACCGCGGTCTTTATGTTCGCCACGGCCGTCATATGCTGCGCGTACGTGTCGAACAGCGGGTAACCGCTCTCTTTGCCCATGCGGCACAGCTCCATAAGCCCGGCGCGGTCGACAATGGCGTCGCACATCTGCCCGTCGCCGGTCTCGCGCAGGACGGTCAGCGCCTCCCTGGCCGCGTCCCGCATCCCGTCGGGCAGGCGCGTATAATCCCCGTTTGCCAGAACCCGTTTGATCAGGTCCACCGGCACGGTGCAGTCGTCCATATAGATGTGCGCGCCGTCGTCCGGGAACACGGCCTGTTTCACAGCCGCTTTCAGGTTGTGAAAGTCGTTGAGGCACAAAAACACATCGAACGCGCGCATATCCTTCACAAGCTCGCGCAGCAAGGACCACAGCTGCCGCCTCTGTTCCGCAAGCAGCCCTTCGACGGTACCGTCCCCGTCGCTCCAGCCGCGCTCGGCGAGAAACCGCAGCGCGGCGTCCAGGTCCGGACAGGCGAGCAGCTGCTCCATATCCCCGCCGCGCAGAAGCTGCATCTCGCGGTACCGGATTCGGGTGACCGCATAGATATATTGTTCCTGTTTAGCCATAAGCGTTTCCCCTTTATCCGAACAGCAGCGCGCGCACCTCGTCCTGCAGCCGGTCCTTTTGGGCGTCGAACAGCGCTTCAAAGGAGCAGTTCTCCTCAATATCGCCGTAGATGAGCACGAACCCGCCGTCCATGGCGCGCGGGTTTTCGTCTATGGACAGAGCCGCGCCCGGTTTGCCGGCGAGCGCCTGCGCGATCTGATCGGCAAAATCCTCCGGAAGCCGGCCCAGATCCCGCTGGTTGAACGCGATCCGGCCCGCCTGCGCATAGGCGTACCGGCCGATCATATCGCAGATGGTCTGAAAGTATGCGGCGTCGTCCAGCGCGTAAAAACTCTCCCGCGCCATATCGAGCGTCTGCGCGATGAGCTGCTGGCGCGTCCGCAGCAGACGGCGGCGCTTGATGAGGTCCGCGCCGGCCCGCGCACCCTCCAGAACCTGGGCGGCGTCCGCCTCGGCCTGGGCGAGGATCTGCGTTTCGCGCTGTCTGCCGTCGGCCTCCGCGGTATCGCGGATCTTGTCCGCGCGCGCCTGCGCGTCCTCGTGCGCACGGCGGGCAGCGTCCTCCGCTTCAGCGATGATTTGGTTGACGATCTTCTCAAGTCCTGTCATGTCAGCTCTCCTAACCTGTATACCATTCTCCGGCGCGGCATGGGTATGCGCGCCGCCGGCCGCATGGACAAGTCCGCCCTTTAAAGGCTTCCCACGCCCGTGATGGCCAGAATGGAGATAAGCAGGGCCAAAATGGCGTAAGTTTCGACCATGACGGGGAAGATAATGGCCTTACCTGCCTGGTCGGGCCGTTTCGTAACCATGGCAATGCTCGCGACCGAGGTCTTGCCCTGTGCGATCGCAGAAAACAGGCCGGCGATCGCCATTGGCATACATGCCGCAAAATACATCAGGCCCTTGTACACGGAGATATTCGGGTCGCCGCCGAGCACGCCTACCTGCGAAAGGGTAATAAACGCGATCAACAGGCCGTAAATGCCCTGGGTGCCGGGCAGCAGCTGCAGAATCAGCACCTTGCCGAACAGGGACGGCTCTTCCGAAACCGAGCCGGAAGCGGCCTGACCCGCGATGCCGACGCCGATAGCGGAGCCTGCGCCCGCCATCGCCGCGGCGAGGGCTGCGCCGAGAATTGCAAAAAACAGTCCGAGATTATCCATTGTTGGAATCCTCCTTAATACTATAATACTTCGAATTTATCTGGAAGGGGGAGAACCTGCGCCCGCCGCCCTCATAAAATTTTCCGAAAAACTCCACATATTGGAGCCGGTTGGTGTGTACATACGCGCCCAGGACGTTGATGCCGAAATTGAGCGTGTGCCCGAGCAGGAATATGACGATGAACATAATCACGCCGACAACGCCGTTTCCCTTCATGCTGGCCATCTGATTGACGACCGAGCCTACGACGCTCGTGGCAAGCCCCAGCGCCATGAGCCGGGAATACGAAAGCACGTCTCCAAGCCAGCTTGTAATGCCGTACAGGCCGTACAAGCCCTTCAGGAACCGCTTAATACCGCGCGATTCGCGGCCCGATGTGGCGATAATGCCCACAGCGCATACGGCGGCGACCACGCCGCTTACCGTGACTACGACGGGCGGGATGTGGAATTCCATCTGCGCAATGCCCTGGAACAGCGCGGAATCGAGCAGGATGAAGACGAGCCCCGTGACGAGCCCGAACCAGAACACCACGTCGTATACCGCGTCCTTGTAGCGCTTCTGGCGCATCAGCTGATAGAACTGAATCGCAAGGCCGGTGTAGAGATGGATCAGGCCCAGCAGCATGCAGAACACGAGCATCTGCATCAGCGCGTCCATAATGTTGAACCACAACGTCGGCGTTTTCCAGGAGGTATTGAAAAAGGTTGTGGACACGACTTCCAGAAAATCGCCGAAGAAGCCGCCGAACATCAGCCCCCAGAAGATGGTGGACAGGCCGCAGTAGAGGAACAGCAGCACCGAATTGTGCATGCTCGGCGACATGTTCTTGAACCGGATTAAGGCGAACGCGCATACAAAGACCATAATGATCCCGTAAGCCGCGTCCGAAAACATGAGCCCGAACAGAATATAGTAGAAAAACGCGGTGATAGAACAGGGATCGATTTCGCCCCGTTTCGGCAGGCCGAACGACTCGACCACACCCTCCACCGGCGCTGCAAACTTGTTGTTTCGCAGCAACACAGGCCGCTCTTCGTCCGGCTCAAGGTCGGAAATCTCCACATGCGCGCCGTACGCTTCGGCCAGTTCCCGCGCAATGGCGTCCGCCGCCTGCATTGGGATATATCCCGTAATGAAGAAGGCGTGTTTTGTCTGGCTGAGCCTGCCGAGCACTTCGTACTTTTCCTTTCGCATATTGAAGTAGTCGACGGCAAACTTCAGGTCCTCACGCCGCGGCACATAGTCCAAAAGCTCCTTCTCATCGGCTGCGATCCCGTCCTCGCAGGCGCGAATCTCGTCTTTTATTTCGTCTATACGCTCTTTCGGCGGTTTCCCGGCCGACACGGGCGGATAGGAAAAGCCCAGTCCGCGCAGCGCGCTTTCGACCTGCTTACCCTGTTCGCGGCGGCACAAAACAAACACAAGTGTCTGGTTGAGCGCATGGCCCACGATCTCGACATGGACGGGCGGCAGTTCGGGGTCCTGCTCTGCAAGCCGCGTAAGCAGCTCGGACAGCTCCGTCTCCATAGGGAAATACCCGACAAAGGCCTTCACAGCGCGCGTGCCGTCATAGTTGAGCGGCGCATCCAGGCCCAGCCAGGGCACAAGCGCCTGGATCTGGCCCCTGAGCTTCGCGGCCTCTCCCTTTTTCTCTGCAATTGCCCGTTGCAGCTGGACAATCCGCAGCGCAATATCGGTTACGGCATGGCTGACCTTGTAAAAGGCGTTGTAAGTCGCCACCGTTTCCACCGACTTGCCCTCCAGGGAAGAGAGCATGGAATTCTTTTCAGGCGCATATTCCTGCAGCACGCGCAGCGCTTCGGCTGCTGCTGCCGCATTTTTTGCAAATACGGCGCTGGTCTGCGACGTATCGGTTTTCGTAACGAGCGCGTCCGGCTCGATCCGCTCGTCAATCTCGACGATGCCGCGCCGCTGCAGCAGCTCCAGAATTTTCTTGCGGTCCTTTTTCAGCGCGCAGATCTGAATCCGCTGCATCTGCATAATGGCCATACGGCGTCCCTCCTTTCTACTGCGGTCGGTATATCCGTATCAGGCGAAAAGCAGGCGCTTCACAGCGTCTATCGCATCGCCGCGGCGGGCGGCCGCCTGCTCCGCAAGCCCGGCCGACAGCCGCTGTGCTTCGGCCTCGGCCTCCTGCTGGATCGCCGCGGCCTCTTCCTTTGCGCGGCCCAGAATCCGCTGCGCTTCGGCTTCGGCGTTCCGGCTGATTTCTTCCTTGCGCGCCTGCGCCGCCTGCAGGGCGTCCTCTACGAGCCGGTCCGCCTCCAGCGCGCCTTCCCGCTCGATAGCGTCCGCTCTTTTTTCAGCCTCTTTCACTGCCGAAATCGCATCCTGCGCCATGAAATCACCCCTGCTTTTTCATAAAACTATAATGTACGCTTAAACGCTTTAATACAAATTATACGTCAATCAAAAATGGGTGTCAATAAAGAACGCGCGATTTAAGCGGCCGCAAGGCCGGTTTTTCTAGTTCCAAGCCCTCCTTCCTATTTAATAATACGCGGCAAATATACAGGACAAAAAAAAGTGTTTTCCAGCGTTCTGCCGCGCGAAAAAAAAAACACCCCTGGCGCAGAAATGCGGCACGCCCGGCGCCGCCAATGCGGCGCCGGGCGTGCCCTGGCAGATAAGAATCAGAACAGCGGAAGCAGATATACGGTAATCGCAAACCCGGCCATCACCGCGCCGAACAGCATCATGACCACCGCGTACGCTTTGCGCTTTTCCCGCAGCGCGTCGATCCCGTTCCAGAACAGAACCGCCGCCAAAAGGCAAATTGCCGCCGCAAATCCAATGCCACGTGGAATGATCTCGGCTACGCCGAGCACGGCGATCACGATCGCAACCACGTCCATGCCAAACTGTATCGTCCGTTTTCGTCCCATACGCGCCTCCTGTGTCCGTTGTGATTATTAGTTATCAGTATACCGGGAAACGGCGTCCTTGTCAACCGAAGCCGGTCGGTGCGCCGTATAATGGGCGTTTACAACCTGGCCTCACCCTGCGCGCCAAAAGCGCCTTTCAGACGCGGGCGCCGCCCTTTCCCCCGCCTGCATGCGCCCGGCCCTTTCCCCCGCCTGAATGCGTCCGGCCCTTAACCCCCGCCGGCGCTGTCCGAGCGTCTTTTTCGCATGCAGAGATCATGCCTGCGCAGGGTGGAGAAGGCAAGTCGCTCTTGCATTTTTTATGTATGTATAGTATTATACTAAATTAAGCGTTATAAAATTTCGGAAAGGTGGAATCGGAAATGACGGTGCCGAAGCGCGTCGCGGCAATCAATGACCTGTCCGGCTTTGGCCGCTGTTCGCTGACTGTCGCCATCCCGGTCATCTCCGCCATGGGCGTGCAGGTCTGTCCGCTCCCTACCGCGGTGCTCTGCGCGCACACGGGCTACCCCTCCTTCACCTTTGCCGACTTTACCGCGCACATGCGCGAATACGCCGCCGGCTGGGACAGGCTGGGCGTGCGTTTTGACGCGGTCTACTCCGGGTTTCTAGGCAGCGCGGAGCAAATCGACATTGTGCTCGATTTCTGCCGAGCCCATCCCGG
>USJY01000067.1 GCA_900555065.1 uncultured Eubacteriales bacterium | reverse complement strand
CGGCGGACAATGTGAATCAGACATAAAAACATCAAGCATTTGTTTAACCCTTCGTCCGTGTTCCGCATATTTCTGTTTGTACATGCATAACGGCGGGTCAATGCCCGCCGTCAGCGCACAGAATCGATTACAGGCCCTTCTCTACCCGGTCCATAACAAATTTGCTTTCCGTAACCAGCAATACCGGCTTGGAAAAATCAAGGGTAAACAGACCGATAAAGGACTTTGCGTCCACCATAATGGAATTGTCCAGAGAATGGAAATACACATCCTCCTTGACCGAAGTGGCCAAACGCTGGATCGCCTGCAGTTCGCTAATGCTGTTAATAACAATTTCTTTTACCATAGTGCAGCTCCTTTTCTCCAAAATACGATAACACAAATCCCTTTATATATTTTACAATTTACCATTGCATTTGTCAAGCAAAAGCCATGCCAAATTATGATTCAATTTGTTTGTCGAAATCGGGAAAAAGGCTGACAAATTCAAACGACCGGCAGTCTACCAATCCACGGTTTGTCAAGCGCAGTTCCGGCAGGCACGCAAGCGAGAGCAACGCCATAGTCATAAAGGGCGATTCCACTTCACAGCCGATTTCTTGCCAGCATGCGGCGAGATGGTCGAGCTGTTCCGCAGTCTCCCAAACGCTCTGCGGGCTGATCAGACCCGCGACGGGCAGGGCTACGCGGCCGATAACGCGACCGTCGCGAGCGACGGCCATGCCGCCGCCACAGTCCGCCAGCGCCTGCGCTGCAACCGCCATATCGGCATCGTTCACGCCGACGACAAGCAGATTGTGCGCATCGTGCGCGACAGTGGACGCCATGGCGCCCGCCCGGACGCCAAATCCCTTTACAAAGCCAAGGCCCACCGTACCGGTGGCCCGGTGACGTTCGAACACCGCCGCCTTGGCGACGTCCGCGTCGGGATCCGCCTGCACGAAGCCGTCTGCAACGGGAAGCGAAACAATCCGTTCCACCGTACCCGCCTGCAGCGGCTTTATCTCTATGGCGCGTGCGCGTATGGTTTTCCCGGCTACGGGCGCATTGACCCGGAACGCGTCTTCCAAAATCTCATAGCCGATACGCACGGAGTGCAGCGCTTCGGCAGGATATGCGTACGGCGGCATATCGGGTATGTAGCGGCCGTCCTGTGCGACCGTCTCCCCGTTGATCCAGGTGCGAAGGACATGGAACGACTGCAGGTCCTCCAGCAGAACCATATCGGCGCATTTCCCCGGCGCGATGGAGCCCAGCTCGTGGTCGAGCCGGAAACACTGGGCGCAGTTGACCGTCGCCATCTGGATTGCGACGACCGGGTCCAGCCCGGCTTCCACCGCAAGGCGCAGGATATGGTCCATATGTCCCTTGTGCGCCAGCGTGCCCGGATGCAGGTCGTCCGACACGAGAACGGCGTAGCGCGGGTCGATTCCCCGTTCCGTTACGGCCTTTACCGTTTCTTTCAGGTCCTGCCAGGCGGAACCCTGGCGCAGCATCGCATACATGCCGAGCCGCATCTTTGCCAGCGCATCCTGGCTGCGCGTCGACTCATGGCAGCAGCGCACGCCTGCGGCGATATATGCGTTCAGCTCCCGCGGCGCGTCCTGCTGCGGGAAGTGGCCCGTCGGCGTTTTGCCTGCGCGAAGGGTGGCGGCGATTTCCTCGTGCATACGGGAATCGCCCTGCACTACGCCCGGATAATTCATCATTTCCCCGAGCCCGACTACGGATTCCCAGGCCATGGTGCGGCGGATATCCTCCGGCCCGATCTCAGCGCCGGAATCCTCAAAACCAGGCACTGCGGGCACGCAGGCCGGCGTTGTGACAAGTACTTTCAGCGGCGTGCGGGCAGCGTCCTCCATAACCGCTTCAACACCTGCCAGGCCCAATACGTTACAGATCTCGTGCGGGTCGGCAAACACGGCCGTCGTCCCATGCGGCACGGCGGCGCGCGCATACTCTCCAGCTGTGACCATGGACGATTCCAGGTGCATATGTCCGTCCATAAACCCGGGCGCAAGGTAACGCCCGCCGGCGTCAACCACTTCCGTGTCCGGGCCAATACAATGCTTCGCATCTCCGACAAGCGCGATCCGACCGCCGGCGACCGCCACGTCGGTATGCGCCAATATCTCACCCGTACAGACGTTTACCAGGCGCGCGTCCGCAATCACCAGGTCCGCCTTCTGCGCGCCGGAGGCGACTGCCGATAGCTGTTTCGTACATTCCCACAGCGGGGTCCTATAATATCCCTGCGCCATTCACCATACCGCCTTTCTGCTTTCCTTACGATCTTTGAGCTGTTATGCGGTTATTATACCATAAAACCGGGCGCTTGCAAGCACCCGGTTTTAAATTATTTCCGGCTCTATACACTCCCGCGGCGTTTTGTCCTGCCGCAGCCCCTTGAAAATGGGGTGCCGGATCCCGCCGCCGGCGGTTCGTTCCATGAACTGGACGACGCAGACCAGGTCCGGTTTCAGCCATACGGCGCCTTGATTGCCGCGCGGCACGTCGGCAAAGGGGCAGGCTGCTGCGGACTGCGCCCGGATACGCGCAAAATCCGGCCCGGATACGCCCATGGTGACGTGCCCTTTATATACGAGCGTCCCGTCCCGGTACTGGCCGAGCACAAGGCTTGTGACGCCGCCATCTTTCCGAATATGGCCGCAGACGACAAAATCGTCGTCCTGCAGGTTCTTGATTTTGATCCAGTCCTTCGTGCGCCGTCCCGGACGGTACATGCTCTCCCGACGCTTGGCGACGACGCCTTCCAATCCCTGCGCCGCGGCCTGCTCGAACAGGCGCGCGCCTGCTTTTTCCACATGCCGGGACAGGGCGAGCCGCGCCGTTTCTGCGGGCACGGTCTGGAACAAAAGGGATTTGCGCTCCATCAGTGGAAGCGAAAACAGCTCCCGACCGTCCAGATACAATATGTCATATGCGACGAAGCTGGCGGGGTATTTCTCAGCGGACAGCTTGATTTTAAAGGCGTTGGAGAGCAGGCTGCGGCGCTGAACTTCTGCAAAGTTCGGCTTTCCGCCGACCGTGACGATCAGCTCGCCGTCCAGAATACACCTACCCCGGACCTGCGCGGCGACGCCTGCCAGCTCCGGGAACCGGGGCAGCAAACGGTCGTTGCGCTTGTTGCGCAGCTCGACGCCAGCCGCGTCCAGGTAGGCAAGGCAACGCTCGCCGTCCAGCTTCAGCTCAAAAATATAGTCCGCGCTGTCGAACGCATCCGCGCTCGCGCCGATGAGCATAGGCGAAACGGACTTTTTGTCAAACACGTCCATCAATCAGCCGGTCCTGCGCGAAGCGTCCGCCTCTTTCACGCTCTGCTGGAGCGCGGACATCAGGTCGATGATATTGCCGGGTTTCTCCTCCGCAGGCGCGACGATCTCCCGACCCGCGATCTTGTCCTGGATGAGCGCGCGCAGGCGGGCCTGGTACTCATCGTGATAGAGCTCGGGCTGGAAGGGTTTGTCCATCGCTCCGATCAGCTGCTTTGCAACGGCGAGCTCCGCGTCCGACACGCCGGCCTGGATGGATTCCCTGGGCAGGACCTTGATTTCGTCCTTATAGTACAGCTTCTCGACCAGAAGCCCGGTCTCGGTCGGCATAATTGCGAGAAGGGTTTCGGAAACGCCCATCACCGTCTTTGCAATGGCGACTTTGTTTTCCTCCTTCATCGCCCGCCACAGCAACGAGAATGCCTTCTCGCCGCCGGCTTCGGGAACGACGTGATAGGACTTTTCATAGTAGACGGGATCGATAGTGGACAGGTCGGTAAAATGGATGATTTGTAGAGAACGGTCCTTTTCCGTTTTGATCCGTTCAAACTCCTCGTCCGTTACGACGACATACTGGTCTTTTTCATATGCAAAGCCTTTGACGATTTCATCCTCTGTCGCCTCTTTGCCGCAGCCGGAACAGACCTTTTTGTAGCGGACGCGCGAATGGTCGCTCTTGCACAGCTGGTTGAACCGGATGTCGTTATCCTGCGTCGCCGTGTGCAGCGCAACGGGAATGTGGACGAGCCCGAACGAGATCGCGCCCTTATGCGATACAGCCATTTGAATACACCTCGCTTTTATGAGGTAGTATTCCCGCGCGGCGCGCGCTATATACGGGCCGAATCATTCGCACGCAGCGCCGGGTTCAGTCCTCTATGACGCTGTGCAGGCCGGCTACGCTCTCGACCGGCAGAGAAAACACGGCCGTACGGTATTTTGTCTGCACACCGGTACGCTGCATGATGGCTTTCATGATCGCGTCCTTGTCGCGTTTTTTTGCAACGATATAGACAATGTCCTTTTCGTCTGCGATGGAGATGCCGAAAAACTTAGTTACATAGTCGCTGCCTGTGCCTTTGGCATGGATTACCGTTCCGCCGCCGGCGCCTACGCTGCGCGCCGCGTCCATGACCACGTCGGCATTCCCCTGCTCCGTGATCGCCACGACCAGAGAATATGGCAGTTCGTTTTTGTTCATCGTCTGCTCTTCCTGCATCATCTTTCCCTCCAACAGATACTTCATCCCCGAACTTCCGCCCACGCTTTCGAGCGGTATGGTCAGAGCGATGCCGTTGCCGGGCATGTCGATACCCATTTCCGAGACCATCTTCTGTATCAGCCGCTTCGCCAGCGCGCCCGGCACGACCGTCTGGACTATGGCTTTCTCCGACTTTTCGATCCCCAGGTAGTCAAGCACCTTTTGCTGCGCCGTGCCGCTGCACAGTGAGCCGAATAGGAAATGCACGTCGTTTTTCTGGAAAAACTCTATATACGCGTCTTCAAACTCTCGCTTTATAATCGCAATTAAGAGCTTCACCGTTCTCACCCTTTCTTTGTCAGAGCTCGATAATTTCCTCCGTCTCATTTTCTGCGGCGGGGGGTTGTACGACCGGTTCATCAGCAGTCTGTTCCAGCCGCCTGCTCTTGAAGCGGAAGTACAGGCCGAGCACCTGGATTGTCAGCAGGGGCGTCATGGCCACCATTGCGACGACGCCAAAGGCGTCCGTAATTACATTGCCGCCGACGGCGGTACACGCACCCATGGCAAACGGCAACAGAAAGGTCGCCGTCATAGGCCCTGACGCGACGCCGCCCGAGTCAAAAGCGATTGCCGTAAACACCGGCGGCACGAAAAAACTCAACACCAACGCCAACAGATACCCGGGCACAAGCAGATACAGTATCGGCAGTCCGGTCAGAATACGCAGCATGGACAACCCCACGGATACGGATACGCCGATCGCCAGGCTGAGGCGCATGGCCCGTTTCGGGATAACGCCCGAGGTCAGCTCGTAGACCTGCTTGTTCAGCACGTGCACCGCCGGCTCCGCCGTGACAATGAAATATCCCATCAGCATCCCGATGGGGATGATAATCCAGCGGTAGTCCAGTCCGGCAAGCGCTTCGCCAAGGTAATAACCAACAGGCATGAACCCGACGTTCACGCCCGTCAGGAACAGGACAAGGCCCACATACGTATAGAGCAGGCCCATACAGACCCGGATTACCTGCGCTTTGTGCATCTTTCTGCGTATGATCTGAAATACGATGAAAAACAAGGCAATGGGCAAAAGGGAAACGCCCACGTCCTTCAAATACGTGGGAAAGGCGTTCTGGAACAGCTGCCACATCTGCAGAGAGTCGGCCGTATCCGGAACCGTGATCGGCGTATATGTGCCGCCGCTCTGGTAGACCAGGCCCAAAACCATGACCGCGAGAATCGGGCCGACCGAGCACAGCGCGACCAGGCCAAAGCTGTCCGCATTGCTGTTTTCATCGCTTCGCGTGGCGGCGATACCCATACCGAACGCCATGATAAACGGTACGGTCATGGGTCCGGTCGTCACGCCGCCCGAGTCAAAGGCGACGGGCAGAAAATCGCTCGGGACAAAAATGGCGAGAATGAACACCACGGCATACAGCCCGATCAGCAGATAGGAGAGCTTTATGCGGAACAGGATGCGCAGCATTGCGACAACCAGAAACGCGCCCACGCCGACGGACACCGCTCCCACAATCACGCCGTTGCTGATGGACGGGACCTGCTCCGCCAGTACCTGCAGGTCGGGTTCGGACATGGTGATCATGCTGCCCACTAGAAAGCACATGAGCAGTATTAGCCAAAACCGCTTGGTTTTTGTGGTTTCGGAACCCACATACTGTCCAATGGGCATCATGGCCAGATCTGCGCCCAGCGTGAACAGGCCCATACCGGCAATCAGCAACAGCGCGCCCACCACGTATGCGGCAAGTACGCCGTTCGGAACCGGCACAATGGTAAAACAGAGAACAAAGACAATGGCTGCAATCGGCAATACCGACGTCAGCGCCTCGCGCCATTGTTCCAGCAGTATCGTTCTTTTCCTTTTCATGCATCCTCCCCTTCTGTTTACAAGTATCGCCCATTATACGAAAAAAGACAAACAACGCCCATATTGACCCGTGTGTTTGTCTTTCAATCTTTAGCCTTGCCCGCATCCATGCAAAAGCGCGGCAAAAATTATATATAGATATATTACCATAAAAACCGAAAAATGTCAACCACGGCGGGCGGGCGCAGACAGGCAAAAAAAAATACCGGCTCCCATTTGGTGCCGGTATTGTGACTTGCAAAGTCAGACCGATTTCCGTTTTACAGCGGCAAGCGCCGGACCCGTCAGGCCTGCGCACATGAGCAGGACAAAAATGGCAATCAGCGCCGCCTGCCTGTAATCCCCCGTATCCGGGTTCTCTACCCCATCAGGCGTTTCAGGCGTCTCGGCGGGTTGGTAGGCCGGATCGGCGGCGCCGCAGACGGTGCATTTCCCATCCTCATAGGCATGCTGTCCGGTTGCCGGTATGACGACTGTCTTCTGGCTGCCGTAATTTGTCCCGCGCTCGCAGTGTAAACCGTCTGCCCGTCCTTTCCGCAGGTCGCTTCGGTCGTCTGCACGGAAATCCCGGCGGTTACAGTTTGCGTATGACTGGGGTCATTCGCACAGGTAAACGTAGCTGTCGCCCCGGAATAGTCCTGCGCCCAATCCCACACAGGCTCGCCCCACACATGCTTGCACAGCGTAGAGGAGCCAGTCAGCGGCTCGCTGCCGTCGCCGCCGGCGGGG
>USJY01000066.1 GCA_900555065.1 uncultured Eubacteriales bacterium | reverse complement strand
TTACGGTCTATCTTGACATCACCGCCCCGCTGTATTGGTGGAAGGAGTTCGATACCTATAAAGTGGGAACCGTTGCTAATTCCTGTTCCACGATGCACAAAATTGCGGAGAAAGAGTTTATGCCGGATGATTTCAGTTGTGAAAATTTGATTGGTAACAAGAATTTACGAAATACATTTGAAGATATTTCGCTTTCTGATTATGAATGTTATAAATACTACAGCCCAAAAGATATTTTATATTGCTGGATAATTCCTTCCTTAAATCTTTGTAGAGAGAAGTATCTCAAAACCAAAGACAAGAAATACTGGTGGCAAATGATCCAGCTTCTTCCAAGCAGCTATAACCAGATGCGCACCTGTACTTTCAACTACGAAAACCTGATCAATATGTACGCCGCTCGCCGGTTTCACAAGCTCGACGAATGGCGCGAGTTCTGCGCTGTGATCGAGACGCTGCCCTATGCGCGCGAACTGATTTTGCCGGAAGAGGACGGCGCGGCCCAGGCTTGACAGACCGGGACGGGTATACTATACTGATACTGCTTCCGGAAGAACGCGGCATGGCATTGGAAAAAGTGCGCCGCTGCGCATTGTTCTTGCGCGGGACGCGTGTTTTTCAGCCGCACATCGCGGCAAAACCGGCCCTGAAGACGAACGCCTCTATCCGGAATTTGCATTGACTATAGCATGAACAGGAGTGGGAAGATGTACGGCTTTTCTTGCTGACCTATGAAAATGCGCGCCCGCGCGGAGGGTTCCGCGTGCGTTTGGCGCGCGAGCAAGAAAGCTGCGTTTCGACCTTATATATCTATATGTGCGCAGGGACTGCGCCCGCCGGCTGCGGTGGGCGCGGCGCACACGGATGCGGGAGGCTGCGGCTTTCCTGCATCTTTTTTGTTTGGAGTGATGATCGTGTCCATGATACAGGTATCCAACCTCACCTTTTCCTATCCGGGCTCGTACCAGGAGATTTTCAAGGACGTTTCCTTTGTGATTGATACGGACTGGAAGCTCGGTTTCACCGGCCGCAACGGGCGCGGCAAAACGACCTTTTTAAAGCTGTTATCAGGCGCTTATGAGTTCAGCGGCTCCATTTCCGCTAGCGTCAAGTTTGAATATTTCCCCTTTCCGGTCGGCGACCCGTCCATGCTTACGGTAGATGTGCTGGAACAGCTGCAGCCGGATTGCGAGCTTTGGCGGATGAACCGCGAGCTGTCCATGCTGGAGGCGGACGATGAAATTCTGTACCGTCCCTTTGAAACGCTGAGCAGCGGCGAGCAGACGAAAGTCCTGCTGGCCGCGCTGTTTGCGCGGGAGGGAAATTTTCTGCTTATTGACGAGCCGACCAATAATCTGGATATGCAGGCGCGCGCTGTTTTAAGCAGATACCTGAACCGAAAACGCGGGTTTATTCTCGTTTCACATGACCGGGCGTTTCTGGACGGCTGTGTGGATCATATCCTGTCTATCAACCGTGCCGGGATCGAAATCCAGCAGGGGAATTTCAGTTCCTGGGCGGAAAACCGGGCGCGGCAGGACCAGTTTGAACGCAGCCGCAACGAAAAGCTGAAGCAGGATATCCGCCGGCTGGAAACCGCCGCGTCGCAGACGGCGCGGTGGTCGGACAGGGTGGAAAAATCCAAAACCGGCGCGGCCGACAAAGGGCATGTCGGGCATATGGCGGCCAAGATGATGAAACGGTCCAAAGCCGTGGAAGCCCGGCGTGAAAAGGCGGCGGCGGAAAAGGCCGGGCTTTTGAAAAACATCGAAATGAGCGGCGAGCTGAAGCTCAGTCCGCTCGCCCACAGAGAACGCGTGCTCGTCGAGGCGAAGGGCCTGTCCGTCGCCTATGGCGAAAAGCCGGTGCTGGAAGGGCTGGACTTCAACCTGCTGCGCGGGGAACGCCTGGCCCTGCTCGGCCGCAACGGCACCGGAAAATCCAGCATACTGAAACTGGTTCTCGGCGAGTCCGTCCCGCATACGGGCACGCTGCGCCGTGCCGGCGGACTGGTTCTGTCCAGCGTGCCGCAGCGGACGGACTTTCTGCGCGGCGGCCTGTCCGGCTTTGCCGCGCAGGCGGGAATCGACGAAAGCCTCTTCAAGGCCATCCTGCGCAAGCTCGGCTTTGCGCGGGATCAGTTTGAAAAACCCATGGAGGACTTCAGCAGCGGGCAGAAGAAAAAGGTGCTTCTTGCAAAGAGCCTTTGCGAGCGCGCGCACGTGTATGTCTGGGACGAGCCGCTCAACTTTGTCGACGTGTTATCCCGCATCCAGATCGAACGCCTGCTGTGCGAATTCTCGCCCACCATGATCTTTGTCGAGCATGACCGCGCGTTTGTGGACAGCGTCGCGACGCGCGTTGTGCAATTGTGAAACAGGGCCGGTAGGAAAGAGCGGTGATATAGGGTATTTTTTGAGGGACGACGCACAGCCGTCCCTCTGTTTTTTTTAATCATGAAACAACGCGCCGAAAGAATAAATAGTATTGCGCGGCACTGTCGTGTGCCCAGGGGGCGGAGAACCTCCCGCAAGTTATCTCAAACCGTCAGCCCCAATGCCGGTCCCGTTTTTATTCGCCTGTGCGTTACAGCCCGAGCTTGGAGAAGTCGTAGGCCACGATCTCCACGCCGGTGTAGTAGGTTTTCAGGATCTCTTTGTAATCCATGCCCTTTTTCGCAAGCTCATTTGCGCCGTACTGACTCATTCCGACCCCGTGCCCATACCCGCGCACGGTGAAGGTAAACGCGCCGTCTGCGTAAGCTATATCAAAATTGGATGAGCGCAGGGAAAACAGTGTACGAACCTGCTCGCCGGTCAGCGTCGCGCCGCACAGCTCGATATTTTTCACGCCGCCGGCTTCCGTGCGCACCGTGTCTCCAATCCAGGTATCCGGCGCGTCTTCATCCGCCTGCGCGTCGCCGAGAGAGGATACCTTCTGTAAAAATTCGTCCTTTTCGATCTGTACGACGCTTTCATATGTCTCGGCCGACGTATCGGCGTAGCTCTCCACGCTTACAAGGTAGGGGACGGCGAGCCCCCAGACGTCTTCGGCGCTTTCCGTCTTGCCGGAGGATATGCTGTGGAACACAGCGTTGGCGGGTTTGCCGTCATAAGTAATAATTTCGCCCAGTACGCTGTTTACGGCGGTTTCGATCTTGGCGTAGTTTATATTGAAATATGTATCGCCCCAGTTGATCTTTGCGTCCTCTTTGGACAGATATGCCTTGCAGTGCCTGTAGTCGGTGCAGACATACGCGCCGTGATGCTCCTCGATCAGCCCCGGTTTGCTCAGTTCGCCCTCCATGCGGTACACCATATAGGAACATGCCGCGACGGTCTGGGCCTTGAGCGCCTCCAGCTCGAACTCGGGCGACATCTCGGCCGCCACCACGCCGCACAGATAATCGTAGATGGGTATGTCCTCCACAATATTGGTATCCGCATGCAGGACCTTGACGGCAATGTGGCTGAAATCCTCTTTTGTATCGGTAAAGAGTACGTTGCCGGGCAGCTCGCGCTGTACGTATTCGCTGAGCGTCGCCTTCCAGCCGCGCGAGAACAGAAAGGGGAGCAGGAGCATGAGGATGATCGCCGCGCTCAGCGGCAGAACGAGTTTTTTTATCATGGAATATCTTCCTCTCTTTTCAACTTTTTACTTGACGCGGGCGAAATTAATAATATATAATTGAATACATATATTTTTTAAAGGAGATGAATTGCCATGGAATTGCTGGACGAATCCGCAAGAGGGTTTATTCATAATCTATGCGGGAAGCTTGAGAATAATAACCAGATCCCGCCCGAGTATTATGATCTTTACAGTGTAAAGCGCGGCCTGCGTAATGCGGATGGTACCGGCGTTGTCGCCGGGATTACAAAGGTGTGCAACGTACACGGCTACCTCATCAGCGAAGGGGAACGCATCCCGCATGACGGCGAGCTCACCTACCGTGGCTACAATGTCGAATCGCTGGTAAAAGGATACCAGGCTGAAAACCGGTTCGGTTATGAGGAAACCGCATTTCTGCTGCTGTTTGGGTTCCTGCCGACCCGTGCCGAGCTGGACGCGTTCACCGGAATGCTCGAATCGTTAAGCGAACTGCCGGACGGGTTCGTGGAGGACATCGTCATGAAAGCGCCCAACCGCGACTTGATGAACAAACTCGCGGGCGGCGTACTGGCGCTCGCGAGCTACAGCGACAATCCGGACAGCCAGGACGTCGACCAGGTCATGGCCCAGAGCATGGAGCTGATAGCGCGCATGCCGGCCATTGCAACGGCGGCCTACCAGGTTAAAAAGCGCGTGTTTGACAAAAAGAGCCTGTATTTTCACATGCCCAAACGCGGCATGCATATTGCGGAGAACATTCTGCGCATGCTGCGCAGTGACAAGCAGTTCACCGACGCCGAGGCCAAGCTGCTCGATTTGTGCCTGATCCTGCACATGGAGCATGGCGGCGGCAACAACTCCACCTTTGTCGCGCGTATGCTCACCTCTGCGGGGACGGATACCTATTCCGCCATGTCGGCCGCGATCGGTTCGCTCAAGGGCAGCCGTCACGGCGGCGCAAACGCTAAGGTGACCGAGATGCTCGAGGACATCAAGGCCAACGTGGAGGACTGGAGCAGCGACGACGCTGTGGCGAGCTATCTTGAGAAGATCGTGCGCAAGCAGGCGGGCGACCGCTCCGGGCTGATCTACGGCATGGGCCACGCCGTGTACACGCTGTCCGACCCGCGCGCGGTCATGCTCAAGCGCAGCGCGAAGGCGCTTGCGGAAGAAAAGGGATTCCTGGAAGAGTTCGAGCTGATTGAGTCGGTAGAGCGCCTCACGCCCGCCGTATTCACAGCGGTCAAGGGCGACAGGAAGGTCGTTTCCGCCAACGTGGACCTGTATTCCGGTTTTGTGTATAAAATGCTGGGTATACCGGCTGAGCTGTGCACGCCGCTGTTCGCCATCGCCAGGATTGTTGGCTGGTCGGCGCACCGGATTGAAGAGCTGCTCACCTGCGGCCGGATTATGCGCCCCGCTTATAAGTCGATCGCCGAGAACGGCGTGTACGTCCCCATCGCTGAGCGCGGCTGACCAGTTTCCGTTACGTACGCCGAACCCTGCGTATACGCGGGGTTCGGTTTGTTCTGCCCGACCGCGCGGCATGTTTTTCAGATTAGATTTGGGAAAATCAGGGTATACTGATGTTTGCGGCGCAGGGTAATTTACGCGCTGTTATTCGCCGTAATTTGCGAAAATGCTTTTCAATATGCGTTTTTTATGGTATAATCCCAGCGTGTGGCCGGCGGCGACATGGCGCGCCGGTCTGCACGTGAAGGACTCTCTGGCAGGAGAAAGATGAGAAGATGGAAGAATCAACGAAAAACAACCAGTCAACACAGCTGCTCGATGGCCCGGGCGGAAAACAGCCCAAAAAACAGGCGGATAAGCGTCAGCGGGTGCGCATTTTTCTGGTGAGCTTCGGCATATGCCTGATCGCCGCGACCATCGTCGGCGGGCTCTGGTATATGCTCAGCGGCGGTATGCCCGGCTATAGTCGCAACATTACGCTGGGTACCCAGGCCATGGAGTCGGGAGACTATGCGCGCGCAGAAGAGTATTTCGTGCGTGCGCTGGAGATGGACGGCCAGTCGGTAGAGGCGCGGCTGCTGCTGATCGACGCCTGTGAAAAGCAGGAGAAATTTGAGCGTATGCTCGTGCTCTCCAAAGAGGGCGTGGAGCTATCGCCTGCTACCTATGAATATTACGAGTGCGCCGTCCGCGCCCTTGTCCACATGGACAGGATGGACGAAGCGCGCGCGTTTATGAACGGCGTAGAGAACAACTATGCCAAGATCAAAATCGAGCGCAACCGGCCTGAACCGGTCAATTTTTCCGCGGAACCCGGCACATACGGCGAAGAGTTCTCGCTGCGGCTGTCGGCGTCCGTGGGATGTTCGATCTACTATACAACGGACGGGAGCGTCCCGACGATCCACTCCACACAGTACACCGATCCCATACCGCTTTCCTACGGCACGACCGTCGTACGCGCCTTTGCCGTATCGTACAGCGGCATTATTACCGATGAATACAGCGCCACTTACGTGCTGCGCGACGAGAACGCGCCCTACACGTTCAAGGATGCGAAGGTGGAACGTATCGCGCGCAGGATCCTGGGCCTTGCCTACGACGATATTACCTACAAACAGCTTGACAAAATCACTGCGTTTACCAACGCGCCGGACGGCGAGCAGATGGACGGCTCCATTTTGACAATCGCCGATTTTAAAGAGTTTATCAACCTGAACGAAGTCCGGCTGACAGGGGAGCGAGAGATTGCCGACCTGGAGGTTCTCGCGGAGATCCCGGGCCTGACTTATCTGACCCTCAACGAATGCGATATCGGCAACGACGACCTGAATATGATATCCAAGCTCACCGCGCTGACCTCGCTGTCGGTGGACGCGAATGTATTTACGGACCTTGCGCCGCTGAGCGCGCTGACCAACCTGACCTATCTTTCCGTCTCCGACAACGGGTTGCGGGATGTGGAGGGCCTTTCCGCTTTGACCAAGCTTAAAACCCTTGTGGCGGCGGATAACCAGATCATCGACCCGCAGGGCGTCGCCGGTATAGCGTCCGTCAGCGTATTGGACCTGTCCGGGAACCAGCTCTCCTCGATTGTGAATCTCGCGCCGCTGACGCGCCTGACGGACCTCAATCTCTCGGGCAACAGGATTTCCTCGCTTGACGGGATGTCGGCGTTTGCCTCGCTGCGGACGCTGGATCTGTCCGCCAACAGCCTTACGGATATCGAACCGCTTTCCGCGCTTCGCAACCTCGACGTACTCGACCTGAGCCGCAATCGTATAAAGGACTATACGCCGCTTTCGCAGACAAAGCTGACGAGCCTGAAAGCGACGCATAATTCGATCTCCGATCTTGAAGGCATCGCCTCGATCCGCACCCTGCGCACCCTCAATGTGGCGACCAATATGATTACGTCGGTCAGGCCTCTGGAAAACCTTCCTGAGCTCGCCGAGCTCGATATCAGCAACAATATGATTTCCCGGCTCTCGCCGCTGACCGGCTGCCCGTCGCTCCATACGGTGACGTGCGGAGGTAATCCGGCCCGCGACGCGGAGAGGCTGGCGGAGAA
>USJY01000065.1 GCA_900555065.1 uncultured Eubacteriales bacterium | reverse complement strand
TTCACGCAGTTCGGCATAGCTGAACGCCTCGCTGCGCAGACCGCGCTCCGGGCCGACGCGCACACTGTAGCGCACGCCCTTGTCGCACTGCTTGAGCAATGTTTCGGCCGCGTCGGTTTCAGAAAGCTCCAGCATGGCGGTCAGGGACGGCTGATAGGTGTAGTTGTTTCGGTCCGGATTCGGCTGAAAGCCGCAGCGCGCAAGCAATGCGGCGGTCTTCTCCGCCGCGGGTTGAACCGCGCCGTCAATGCGCAGGGGTATGTCTGGGTCAATGACGCAGGCAAAGGCGCCGCGCGAACGCATCTCCCCTTTTAAAAACGAAGTGAACTGCTCGACAAGGCGTTCGTCGGCATAATCGCAGACAAAGCCGTTCGGAATATACCACAGCGTGCCGCTGACCGGTATTTTGCGGGTCAGGACAAGACAGGTCAAAACAAGCGCGCCATCCCGCCGTCCGCTGAAAAGCAGGGGCGTCCAGTTGGATTTTACAGCCGCCCACATGGGCAGCTGCATAAACGAACCGTTCCTGGCTTCCACAAACGATATAAACGCCTGCATGTCCTCTTCCAAACCAAAGGTGTACATGTTTCTCCTCCACTCGAACGGCGGATACGCCGTATCTTGGTGTCCTTATCATACCACGCCCATTCGCTTTCGTCAACACGGGCGCGCAGTCATACCGTATGCATGAAACGAATGGAATCGGTTAAAATAGTTTATGCCGCGAAACAATCGTTATTCGCCATGCAAAGGAGACGCTATATGGTTGTTATATTTTTTCGAACAATTATTATGTACCTGCTCATTATCGTCGTCATGCGCTTTACCGGCAAGCGCCAAGTCGGCGAACTGCAGCTTTCCGAACTTGTCGTGACCATTTTAATTTCCGAACTCGCCGCAATTCCCATGCAGGACACGAGCCTGCCCGTTATTCACGGCGCAATTTCCATTATAACTCTGGTCTCGTTTGAAGTAATCCTGTCCTTTATCGGCATGAAATCCATTAAGGTTCGTAAACTGATGGAGGGACATCCGAGCATCCTGATCAACAATGGAACGATCGACCAGGAAGAGATGCAGAAGCTGCGCTTTACCATCGACGACCTGATCGAATCGCTCCGGCAGAGCGGCGTGATGCGGCTTGAGCAGGTGAGTTACGCTATATTGGAAACCAACGGTAAGCTTAGCGTTTTTTTGAAAAATGAAGAAGCGCCGCCCACAGCAAAGGACTTGCAGGTTGTCGTTCAAAATGAAAAACTGCCGCTGACCGTAGTTTCTGACGGCAGAATTATAGACTACAATCTGGAAAAGCTGAAGGTTACCAGGGATCATTTAACGAAAATTATGCGTAAAAACGGATGCAAGGATCCTTCTGAAATTTTTTACATGGCAATGGACAGCGAACAAAACGTAAGCATTGTTCGCAAGAAGAAGAAAAAGAAATTTGCGTAAAGCGCAGGTGTGCCAATGAAAAAAATGGTTATTGCAGTTTCGCTTGTACTGCTGATTATTGCGGCGATCGCCGTCAATGCGATGATGATGAAGAATACGACCGATTCTATGCTCCAGCATATGGACGACGCGATTGCGAAAATGAACATAAAGGATTTTGACAGTGCGAAACAGGATATGGACGCACTTTTGGACATTATTGAAGACAAGCGGGTGTATTTCGGCCTCGTCACTTCCAAGGAAAACCTGGAGGAACTGGAAGATTCGGCGCGCCGGGCCGCGGAATATTGCTGCGAAGACGCGCAGGACGAATACTACGCCGAAGTCAATGTGCTCAGACACCACATAGAACATATGCTTGCTTATGAATGCCTCAGCCTGCATACCATTCTCTGACATTCCAGACAGTTGAAACCGCATCCGCACAGGATGCGGTTTTTTGCGCTCAAAAATGTACAAGGGGCTGAATTTTCTCCTTGAATTACATTTATTTTATCTTATTATACAGACTTTTTTTATTTTGCCAAAGCTATTGACTTTGCCGGTTTTATTCCCTAAAATGTCCAAGGCGACATACTTTTTGCCTGCTATATTTTGACGGAACGCTTTTTGCAAAGGTCGGCAAATCCCCTACGCTGAATAGGTAAGGTGATCCCTATGAAAAGCAGACCCACTGTAAAGCAATTTCTTATCCTCTCCAAAAACGGCGTGAAGAGAGCGTTGTCTCCGCTGGGGCAAAGCCTGTTTAACGCGTACTCGGAAAACAGAGACGGAAAGGCGTCCAGCCGAAGAAATATCCTTGCGGAGAATATTTTCTTCAACGTAATTGCGGCTGTGACCGGCGGCGTATTTCTGACCGGACTGATTCTTATCATTCTGGAAAATGAGAGCGAAACGGTTAAAAACCAATACCTGGGCCTTATTATCAGCTTGCAGCTGCTGGCAAATACTTCGCAGATATTTACGCCGTTTCTCATCAATAAAATGAAATCGTACCGGGCTTTTTCAGCGGCATGCCGCGCTACGTATTTCATTATAAACGTTGTGATGCTGGGAATTGTGCCTCTGCTTCCCTTTTCCGCAACGCAAAACGCAACCATTTTCCTCGTGCTCGTCGTGATTATGCAGGTAGCGGCTGCGATTCCGAACCCGGCTATGGGCATATGGCATATAGACAACATTCCGGATTCCAAGCGGGCCGACTGGTTCTCTATTCAGCAGATATCCATTCCGATCTTCAATACAGTATCCTCCGTAATCGCCAGTTTTGTAATCGACCGTTTTCAACTCAGGGGTATTGAGCTGACCGGTGTGCTTGTCATCAGAGGCGTGCTGCTGCTGTTCGTATTTCTGGAGCTGCGAACGCATTTTAAAATCAAAGAGCCGGTGTATGCGAATACCGGGAAAGCGCCGACTTTCTCTTCTGTTTTCGTTTCGCCGTTTAAATGCGGTCCGTTTCTGGTTACCGTGCTGATGGTTGTGCTATGGAACGTTGTGGCCAACCTGCCGGGGCAGTATTTTAACGCATATGTCCTGGAAGACCTGCAGTTCAGTTATACGCATATCAACTTATGCGCTGCGACCAACATCCCGCTGATGATGATAGCGATGCCGTTGTGGAATAAATTCGTACATAAAAAAGGCTGGCTGAAAGCGCTCGGCACGGCTTTGGGTCTGTATTTGCTGCCCTATCTGTTCAACTGCCTAATGTTTAAGAATACGGCATGGCTCTATCTCGTTTCAGTTATGTACGGAAACCTCATATTGCCCGGCATCAATCTTTGCTTTGCGAACCTGCCTTACCTCAAAATGCCTGAAAACAACCAGACCAGCTGTCTTGCGTTTTACAACGCCTCGGCAGGGATTGCGTCGTTTATTGCCTCCTATCTTGGAAGAAGCTTCATTCTTGCAACGGAAAACAAGGTGCTTAGGGTGTTTTCCATGACGATTGTGAATAAGCAGTATATATGCCTGATTTCATTCGCGATACTGCTCATGCTTTCCGCCATGATCCTGCTCGTAGCGCACAGAGACAAGAAACGGGCGCTGCTGGCCGAAATGCAGGCGGAAAATGCTAAAAGTGCGGCGGCTTTGCCGGACATGGAGCCTGTGTTGCAGGAAGCGCAGCTCTGAACGAAATTTGCGGCCCGTGTCAATACGGGGATATCTTTACAAAAAGCGCAGGCAGACGCCTGCGCTTTTGATTTTAGTGCTCTTGTTTTAGTAGTTCTTCGCAACGCAGGCCGGACCGCCTGGAAAGGCGCGCAAAACCTGCAAGGTTATTTTGCGTAAAAAAGCGTTTGTAAAGCGAATCAGGAGCCTTGCGCCTTTGCTTTGACAAGACTGTACAGGGGAATGAGAAAACTGCCCGCCATATTGCCGCATGTGACGATGAGAATAAACAGGATATCAAACCTGCCTGCGGCGGTCATATAAACCATATCGGCAATGCAATGCTCAAAGCCGCACAAAATAAAGGCCGGCACGCACAGAAGAATTCCGACGGCTTTCCCCACGTCCGAACCGCTGTTGCGGTAATTGTCCACCGCTATGTAGATAAGCAAACCGCAGCCAACGCCCAGCAGGAATACCGCAAACGGGTGTTGTGTGAGCTTGCCGGACCATAGCTCCGCCATCTTCTGCGCCAGATTCGGTTTGGCAAAGCGGAGCGCGGCGCTGTATGCCGCCGCGCCGGCGAAGTTGCCGGCCCAGATGAGCAGCAGCTCGGCAGCGTAGGACAGCCGCCCCGGACGGGTAATCAGATATCCGCTGCGACCAGTAAACAGATCCAGCCCGAAAAAACAGATCGCAAACAGACCGACGGTGAAAAACAGCGCGCCGGAGACTATATCCGGCGCGGCGATATACGCCGTGGCACCAATGCCAATCAGCCCGCCGGATAAAACAGATCCAAACAGAATTCTTCCTACCTTCATTTCCCCGAAACTCCCCTTTTTGTGCTGTAATGCCTATTCGCTTTACAGGCTATTCGCGCGTATCGTCATGCTTTGTATCGCAATAAATACAGCGATAGACCTGCCGTTCGGTATCAGAGAGCTTGAAAATGTGCGGGATCTCCTGTTCGGTCGACGTGATACAGCGCGGATTCTTGCAGCGGATCACGTTTACCAGGCGCTCCGGTACGGCTAGGTGCCGCTTTTTAAAGAGTTTGCCGTCCCGGATAAAATTAACGGTGACATTGGGATCGATATACCCCAAAATTTCCAGGTTTAAATCTATTTCCGCATCTATTTTAATAATATCTTTTTTGCCATATTTTGTACTGCGCACATTCTTAATCAACGCGACGCAGCAGTCAAGATCTTCAAGACCCAAATACTCATATATTTTCATGCCCATGCCGGCTTTGATATGGTCTATTACTATTCCGGAATTTACGCCGTCTATATTCATTGCTCGTCACCTCAGTTCCAGCAGGCGCAGAATCAGCGCCATGCGAATGTATTTTCCGTACAGCACCTGCCGGAAATAACAGGCGCGCGGGTCGTCGTCCACTTCGCGGGATATCTCATTCACACGCGGCAGAGGATGGAGGATGCGCAGGTCGTCTTTTGCATAGCGCAGCTTGTCCCGATCCAGAATGTAGGTATCCTTAAGGCGCAGGTATTCCTGTTCATTGAAGAAACGTTCGCGCTGGACACGGGTCATATACAATATGTCGAGCTCTCCCAATACCGGCTCCATCTCCCGCGACTCGCGCCAGGATACGCCGTTTTTCTCGAGTACATCGCGAATAATGTAGTCCGGGACGGTCAGCTCCTGCGGTGAAATGAGCACGAATCGTACGCCGGGAATGCGGGACATGGAGGCGATAAGCGAATGGACGGTGCGGCCGAACTTGAGGTCACCGCACAGGCCGATCGTCATATTTCCAAGTCTGCCCTTTTCACGTTTGATCGTGAGCATATCCGTCAAAGTCTGGGTCGGGTGGTTATGCCCGCCGTCGCCCGCATTGATGATGGGCACCGCCGACTTCATCGACGCTACCAGCGGCGCGCCCTCCTTGGGATGGCGCATGGCGATTATATCCGCATAGCAGCCCACTGTGAGCACCGTATCCGTCACGCTCTCCCCTTTTGCGGCCGAGCTGGAATCCGCGGAGGAAAAACCAATGACAGATCCGCCCAGCTCCAGCATGGCGGCCTCAAAGCTCAAACGCGTGCGCGTGCTCGGTTCAAAAAAGAGGGTGGCGAGTTTTTTTCGCCGGCACAAATGCGCGTACACATCGGGATGTTCGATGATATCCTCGGCAAGCGCGATGAGTTCCTCTATTTCATCTATGGTTATGTCCGTAATATCTATCAAATGCCGCATGGCGGTTCCTCCTGTCTTTACTTACGCATCCATGACTCGTCGCGCGGATTGTCTCGAAAACGTCTGAGGCGGTCAATATCCGACAAGGAAATATAGCCCTCCTGCGCTGCGACTTGTACGAGGGTATCGAAATCCGTAAGGCTGTTGTTCTGCACCTTTGCAGCCGAGAGACGGTCTTTGCTCTTCTGCATGTTATATGTGAATATACTGACGATTCCAAGCACCTCGGCCCCCGCTTCGCGCAGGGCTTCTACTACGTCGATCACAGAGCCGCCGGTCGAGATCAGGTCCTCCACCACAACCGCTTTCTGACCGGGCAGGAGCTTGCCTTCGATCCTGTTTGTGCGGCCGTGATCCTTCGCGCTGCCGCGCACATAGCCCATTGGCAGGCCGAGTAGGTTGGCTACGATCGCCGCATGCGGAATGCCCGCCGTGCTTGTGCCCATTAGTATTTCGCAGTCCGGGTATTTCTCCTGAACCACTTTGGAGAGCGCATTCTCGATCTGGTCGCGCACCTGCGGTTCGGACAGGGTTAAGCGGTTATCACAGTATATGGGGCTTTTTATGCCGCTTGCCCAGGTGAACGGTTCGTCGGGACGCAGGAATACCGCGCCTATGGACAATAGTTCTTTGGCGATTTGTCTTTCCATGGGATTTAACCTCCTATAAACTCACAAACGCATCTGCGGTAGGCGGCTACGGGATCGTCCGCCGCCGTGATCGGTCTGCCGACGACAATGTAGTCTGAACCAAGCTCTCTGGCGCGCGCAGGCGTTGCGATGCGGACCTGGTCGCCCGCCGCGCCGTCCGCAAAACGAACGCCGGGCGTGACCGTCAGAAACTGCGCGCCGCAGGCTGCGTGCACCTGTTCGGATTCCAGCGGCGAACACACGACGCCGTCCAGACCCGCCTCCATGGCGTTTTTCGCATAGTGCATGACGACTTCTTCCATCGGCCGCTCAATCAGCAGCTCCCGCGCCATACGCTCTTGACTCGTAGATGTCAGCTGCGTAACCGCGATCAGCAGCGGGCGGGTTCCATCGGGCCGGGTCAGGCCCCGAAGGGCGGCGCGCATCATGTCCGCCGTGCCGGCGGCATGCAGATTGCACATGTCCACATCCAGCCTGGACAGGGCCGCCATGGCGCGTTCGACTGTGTTTGGTATGTCGTGCAGTTTTAAATCCAGGAACAGTTTATGCCCGCGCGCTTTGATCTGCCGGACTATATCCGGGCCTGCGGCATAGAAAAGCTCCATGCCCACCTTCACATAGACCTGGTTTTCGTTAAACTGATCTAGAAATGCGAGCGCCTTTTCAGCAGTTGCAAAATCCAGTGCGATGATTACGTCCCGTCCCATAATATTCCCTTTCCGATTTGTTTTTGTAA
>USJY01000064.1 GCA_900555065.1 uncultured Eubacteriales bacterium | reverse complement strand
CCACGCCCGCGCCCGCGCCTGTGCCCGCGCCTGTGCCTGCGCCCGCGCCCGCGCCTGAATAACCGTTATAAAAACAATATCTGCCGGTTTTGGGGGAGGACATGTATCCGATTCTCGGAAAATGCATATATATTGGTATAAGAATATCATTATTTTAATATGTTTTGCTGGAAATCAATAATTTTCATCGGTATTTCAATATAAAACAACGTTTTTTGCATAGTAAGTATCAACTTCCATCTGGTATTCTTTAATTGAAATAACTGTTAGCACTTTAATAAAATTTTATGGAGGCTGCAATGAGAAGAAGCATAGGGAGAAACATCTGCGTTTTGTTGTGCGTACTGGCCCTTGCGGCGGCGCTGTTCGGCTGCGGCGCCCGCGGCGGGGGACAGAAGGCCGTCTCTCTTTCGGAGGGATGGTATGCGGCGCCGGCGGACGCAGTCGACGAACAGACAGCGGCAAAGGGTTTTGTGGAAGGCGAAGCGCTTTCCATCGACCAGACCTGTATCGAGAACGCGGCGGGCGGCGGGTACTACTACAGCAACGCCTTCACGTGCGCGCTCGACGCAGGCGGCGGGGACAGGGTGCTGCTCCGTCTCTACGACAGTTGCGGCGGCGAGAGAATCTGGCTCAACGGCAAGGAAGTAACGCCGGGCGGCGTAGTCGACGTTACGGAGCAGATCCGGAAAAAAGGCGGCAATACGCTCGTCATGCTCTGCAGTGGCGAGATTGTTTCTCCCGGCAGCAAAGTGACCTTTGAAGTGCGTCCGGAGGTCATGGTGGAGGGCGTTTCCACCGAGCTCGATATGGAGACCGGCAAGGCGCGCCTGCATGTCCAGGTCAGCAATATGACGGATGAGAATGCGGAAGAAACGCTCTCTCTCACGCTTACGTCGATGGACAACAATGCGGCCGCGGCCGAGCGGACGCAGGCGGTCACCCTTCCGGCGGGGAGCTCCACGCAGAGCGTTGAGCTGGATATGCCGGATGTCATCGAATGGGGGTATGAGAATCCCTACATATACAAAGTCAGCGTTTCGCTGGGCAGCGACAGCTATTCCGACTATGTCGGCTTCAAATCGGTCTCGGTTGACGGGGACGGATTTTATACGGTCAACGGCGAGCGCACTTTCATTAAATGCGCCGAAATCTCCCTGGCAGACGCACTGGGCGGCGTCCGCGATATTCTGAACTATGTCAAAACCTCCGGTTTTAACGCCGTCTGCGTGGCGGACGGCGTTCCCACGGAGGCCATGCTGGACTACTGCGACCGGCTCCGGCTGCTGGTCTTTTACGAGGCGGGCGGTTCCGGACTCGCAAGCCATATAAGCGCGGTCGGGTTTGCCGGCGCGCCGTCGTTTACCGCAACCGGCGGCGCGGATGCGGCCGCCCTGCGCGGTGTGGAGGACGGCGGGCTTGTGCGCCTGGCGCTCTCCTACGGCAGCGACGCGAGGGTTGACGGGCAAAGCCTAGTGGACTGGTATGAAAATGTGGGCGCGGGCGTGGATTTTGCTGCCGGCGAGGCGGAACGCCTGGCGGCGGCCGCCGAAGTCAGCGATATGGCGGCGCTGATTACAAGGGCGCGGGAATCGGACGTCGCGGGCGTAATTGTCGCGATGGGCATGACCCATGCGAAAGCTTCGTTTGTCGACGTCATGCCCGACAGCCTCAACGATCTGCGCTTTACCCTTACGGCCGACAGGACGAATCTGTACAGTACGGATGCACTAAACCTCAGAGTGGGCGTATCCAATTTCGAGGTGCTGGATCCGAAAACATACAGTGTGAAGATCAGTATCGTAGGCGAACAGGGGCTCGTCTACAGCAAGGTTGTCGAGGCCGACCTGTCCGGCGGGCATATTTCCGTGATTCTGGATGAGTCGATTCCGCTTTCCGGTTACGCGCCGGGCCGCTATAAAGCGGCGTGCGAGCTTGTGTCCGGCGGCCACCCGACCTGCGGCGAACTGTATTTTCATGTGAGCGATAAAGCGGCGCTGCCACAGATTTCCGGCACGGTGTACGGCGCGGGTCTTTCCGAACACCAGAAAGCGCTGCTTGCCGCGCAGGGCGCGACCGTCGCCGACTACACCGGCGCAGAGAACGGTACGGTGATTCTGGGTTCGGGCTGCGCCGACCAGGCGCTGCTTGAAAAAGCGACCTCGGCAAAAAAACTGATCCTGCTCGCGCCGCAGAACTTCGGCTTTGCGGGATTGCCGGCGGAGGCGTCGGAAGCGCCGATGCCAGCCGTGTTCGCGGCGGAAAACGTCTATACTTCCGGCCTGCCGTATGCTGGCGGCTACCTGACCGGCGCAGAATACGGCGATATATTTACCGGCGCGGCGTTTTACGCCCAGCCGCAGGTCCCGGTCGTATCCGGCCTCGGCGTACAGGCGGACGGCGCGGCGCGTATGGCCGCTTTGTGCGGCGTGTTTGAAACGGAAAGCGGCACCGTCGCGCTCTGCACGTTGAAAACGGACGCCGAGAATCCGTTCACGGACGCCTTGCTGCTCAACCTGGTAAGCAACTAAGTATGCGGGAGGTGCAATAATATGAAGATTCGGAGCTACAGGATCCCCACGGCGCTTTTGCTGATATTCGCTCTGCTACTGACCGTATGCGGCAGTGCGCTGGAGTTTCCGGCAAGCGCGCAGGACGCATCGGCGAACCGGAACCTTTCCATCTGTCTCAAGGACGACTGGCACGTCTATGTGGACTACAACGACTCGGGCGAGGAAAACGAATGGTACACGGGGTTTCTTGGGAACGGGAAGACCGTTTCCCTGCCGTACGATACCGCGCAGGACGCCTGGACCAGCGTAATCTGGTTCAGCAACATTTTCAAAGCCGACCTCGGCCTGCAGGAGGGGCAGCGGGTCGTCATTGACTTTGAAGGCGTGCAGTACTACGCGAAGATCTGGCTCAACGGCAACTATATAGGCGACCATGAAGGCGGCGTGGAGGGTTTTTCCTTTGACGTGACCGACTATATCCGCGACGGTGAGGATAACCTGCTTGCGCTGCGGCTGTACACGCCCCGCGGTGAGGATACCTACGAGGGCGGCCATGACGGCGAACTCGGCTGGGGCCTGTTCGGCGGCACGCAGCGGATTCAGACCCCCGTATACGTCCGGGTGGTGCCTGAAGTATATATTACCGATACATATGTGAATACGAACTATGCCGACGGCACTGTCGACGTGGAGCTGACGGTCAACAACGCGTCGTACGCGAGCCGCCGCGTCCGTGTGACGACGGATATAAAAGAAAGCGGCGAAAGCCTTTCGCTGCAAAAAACGGTAAAGAGCTTCCGCGTCCGGCCGGGCGAGAGCGTGCTCGCATATACAATGGAACTGGACGACTTCAAAGCGTGGTCGCCCGACCAGCCGAACCTGTACGATGTTGGCATTGTGCTGGAGGACCGCGGCAGCGGCTTTCGCGACTATTCGGATCTTGCGGTGGGCTTTAAGGATCTGCGCGTGGACGACGAGGGCTACTTTGTGCTCAATGGCGAGCGGTTCTTTGTAAAGTGCTGTCATACCGGCAGCTATGTCATTGGTTCAATCGACGTGGGCGCGGACATTGAGCGGATGCTCCATCAGCTCGACTATTTCAAGGCCAGCGGCTTTAACATGGTGCGCTTCATCAGCGCGCCGGCCCTTCCCGAAATGCTCGACTACTGCGACAGAATCGGCCTGATGGTGTATGAGGAGCCGTATATGTCGTGGAAGCAGACCGACTTTGCGCGGACGACCGAACTTTTCCACGAATCCGTGGCGCAGATTGCAAGGCGGGACAGAAGCCATGTCAGCTTTGCCGTGCTGTGTATGCTCAACGAGACCTACGGCACGGAGGCGACGCATACCAACCAGCGGTTTGAAGCGGCCGTATCTGCGCCCGGGGTCGTGCGGCAGATCGACAACGACGTGCTCATGCTCCTGTCGTCCGGCAGGTGGGATTATAACCTGGAAATCGGTTCCGCCTGTAACCCCGGCTCTACGGAGTGGAACGCATATATGGGCAATGAGGGCGGCGTGGAAGCGACGAACACGACGTTCCAGTCGCAGTTTTCCGGTATGGGCGACCTGCATTTCTATCCGCAGATGCCCTATAACGCCGCGGTGGGCGACCTGTTCCGCGCCATGGGCGACGTGCGCGCATCCTTCCTTTCAGAGGCGGGCGCAGGCAGCCAGCCCAATATCATATCGGACTACTATACGCTGGTTCAGGAAAAGAATCACGGCCTGGGCTTCTCTTATAATAACGATATAAACCGGCAGCTCCAGGTTCTCGCGCAGCTATATGAAGATTATAAACTCAATCAGGTCTACGCCGCGCAGGAGGATTTCATCATCGAGTCCCAGATCGCTTCGGCCAAGCAGAGGTCTCTGCTTACGGACTATATCCGCTCCAACCCCAAAATCAGCGGTTATTCCCTGACCCAGGGTCCCGATATCGGTTACCGCGGCGAGGGCGTGCTGGAGGGAATGATGACGCATAAGGCCACGATGTACGATACCCTTTCCGATTGCTGGGACGACCTGCGCTGGTGTATCAACGTCAGGGACTATAACCTGTACTCCACGGAAGAGCTTCAGCTCACCGTCGACCTTTCCGACATCAACGTTCTGGAAGAGGGGCGGGCGTACGCCGCGTACCTGTCCATTACCGGCGGGGGCAAGACGATGTGGTCCAAAACGGTGACCATCACCGAAAACGGCAGTTTTGTCATTCCCGTCGTCAGTGAAAGCATCCCGCTTTCAGATTTCGCAAGCGGCGAATATAAAATCAGCGCGGTCATCGACGGCGTGAACGCCGGCAGTTCGACGAAGAGCTTCTGGGTGACCAACAAAAAGGATTTGCCCGCAGTTTCCGGTACCATTTACTATTATGGCCTGAGCGACGCGGCAATCGACCTGCTTGCCGCACAGGGCGCGGATATGGTGGAATACGCCGGGCAGGAAGTACCTGAAAAGAGCACCATCCTGATCGGCCGCCAGCCGGGCGGCGCGGTTCTTGACGCGGCGTACGCCGCGGCGGAGAAACAGGGCTGCCATGTCGCGGGCGTGGTTTCGGAAGCGTTCGGCGGCAGCTTGTACAGCTATTCCACGCTCCCGTTTGAATCGGGCGTCGCTATCGCTGCTACGGAAAACTGGCTGTACCACGCCGATTCGGTCGTACATGAAACGGCGATCACGCAGGGCCTGCAGACCGGCGGCCTGCTCGACCCGCTGTACTATGAGGATATTTACGATTCCAAGTATTATACATTGAAAACGGTTCCCGACGAAATCCACTGCGTCCAGCTCCTGCTGGGCGACGACGCCGTCGTCAACAACTACACGCTCCTGCACGGCGTCAAATGCGGCACATATAACTGGGGCAGCGGCTACATTACCATCAACACGTTCGACCTCAACGGGAGCATAGGCGCGCCGACTGCCGACAGGCTGCTGCTGAACATGGCGAATTATATCGGAAGCAAGTAAAATGTGCAAAAGGAGAATAAACATGAAAAGAGCATTGTCTGTACTGATGGCGTTCGCGCTCTGCCTGGGGCTGACCATCTCTGTATCGGCCGGCGAGCACGCGGTAAACGGCCTGCCCTCCGTGACGCTGGACGGCGTGATCAGCGAAGCGGAATGGGGCGCGCCGGTTATCTCCGGCATGGATAAAGCGAAAGCGACGGACGGCTCGTTCGACTCGCTTATGACGTACTGGGATTTCGATCCGTCCTATTCCGGCGGGGAGACCATAGACCTTTATGTGAACAACGATTCTGTAAACCTGTATTTTGGCCTGGTCATACACAATACTGTGCCCGACAGTGCGTCTACGGGCGCCAATTTGTGGCAGCACCAGAATTTCACGTTTACCTTCTCTTACAGCAGCCCGGAAACGACCGTTCCGCATATTGAGTTCGAGGGCGCCGAGTACGAGCAGTACACCGGCTACCGCATCGGCATGCTGGCCGACGGCAGCCTTGCGAGCGAGTGCCTCTCCCTTGGCGTCGACCCCGTTGAACTGGTCGCCGGCAAGGATTACACCATCGCCTATGACGAAGCGGCCAAGACCATGACCTACGAGGTCGCCATCCCCTACGAGGGTACGAACATGAACCTGGAGTCCAGCAATTATATGGCGTTCAGCATGATCGCCGCGCTGAATATCGAGAGCAACGCCGCAAGCGGCGCGGCCGACGGCTCCAGCCGTTTCCTGCTCGGGACGGGCGCCGCGTTCGGCGGCGGCCCGAACAACTTTGCCCATCAGGACCAGGCCGCGGTCATCGTTCTCAACGACGCGGCGTCAGTCGCCGGCGTCGCTCCTCCGGCAGCAGAACAGCCGTCTGCTGAGCAACCGCCCGCCGATGCGTCTTCCGAAGACGAACCCGCGCCGTCCGCGCCGGTCGAGCAGGAGGTTGTCGTTGTGGAGAAGGTGGAAAAAGAAATTGTCTGGAAACCGGGCGTACGCATGATCGTAATCATCGCCTCCGGCGTCGTCGTGCTCGCATCCGCGGCGGTCATCGTGGCGACGCTTGTAAAAAAGAAGCCGAAACAGCAGCGGGCTCCGGAACAACCCGAAGAAGCCGGCCAGTAAGCGTGCACGGGGAGGAGACTATGAAAAAAATAATAACGATCGCGCTGGCGGCCGCGCTCTTTTTGGCCTTGGCGCCGGCGGTAAGCGCGCAGGACGCGGAATACGCAGTGAACGCCGCTGCGGAAACCATCGTTATAGACGGGACGGTGGAGGCCGGCGAATGGGGCGATCCCGTTTTCACAACCACACCCGGCGAGTGCCAGCAGAAGCAGGCGGACGGCTGGGACTACTGGTCGTTTACGCCCGCGCCGGCAAACCAGTCGTTTGAGCTGTACGTCGCCAACGATGCGGACTATGTGTATGTCGCCGGCAAGCTCATCGGCGCGGACAGGGATATGGCCTGTACGGATATAGCGGATATGTGGCGGCATCCGCACCTGACTTTTACCCTTGCCCCGTATGATCCGGACCTGGTCTGCCCGGTCATCCTGTTTCAGGACGACTATTACGAGCAGTATGCATGTTACGCCATCGGCTTTGTAAACGGCAGTCCGGCGCAGGCCTGCACGTCTCAGGGCATGTCCACTTACGACCTTGCGGCGGACCAGTACGGCGCGTCGTACGACGACGCGTCCCGCACCTAT
>USJY01000063.1 GCA_900555065.1 uncultured Eubacteriales bacterium | reverse complement strand
GCAGACAAAGACGGCCCTTACCATTTTCTGCGCCTGCGCCGGGAGCGCGGATAGTCCGTCCGCACCCGGCCTTCGGTTCGGCGCGCCGGCGCGCCTTCCGGATGTACGCCGCCTTCCGCCTCCGGCTCCGCCTGCGTCCCTGTGCGCTGCGGCGGCGCCGCCCGCCGGTTTTCCACAGCGCCGCTGTACTGCGCGGCAAGCCGTTTGCGCACCGCAGGCGGCGCGCTGTCCATTGCCCGGCGCAGCGGTTCGTCCGCCACAGCCGTCCCGGACGCGCCGTCTCCGTACCCTTCCGCAACGGCCGCGCGCATACTCCTGCGCTCCCGCTCCTGCCAGGCGGCCGACGCGTCGTCAAACAGGAAAGGAACCAGCAGCTCGGTATCCCACGCCTGCACCGGCGCGTCCCCGTGCCGCGCCGCCCGTTCTTTTGCCGATTCCGTCACAGATTCCCGCACGGCCGCGGCTTCCAGTTCCGTCACGGGTTCCCGCGCGGCCGCGGCTTCCGGCTCCGGCGCAGGCTGTGTCGGCGCGGAAACCGGCTGGATTGCACCCTTTTCCGAAGCGTCCGGCCGCGGCGCTATGACGGCGGACGCAGAAGCCGGATTGCCGGCCTCTTCCCGTTCAACGCCAGTTTCCGACTTAACCGGGCGCGGCCCGCCGCCGTGCGCTTGCCCAACCGGCTCGGACCGCGCCGGCGTTTCCGTCTGCATACCAGCCGGCCTGTAGGCAGCCGAACGCCATACATACTCCGCCGGCGTTCCCCGCCCGGTCTTTGCCGCAGCGGCTCCGTCCGCACGTTCAGAACCCCGCTCCGTCTGTACAGGCGCAGCGTTCTGCGGCGCCGTTTCACCCTGTAAAAGAGCCCGCCGCCTTCCGCCTGGGCCCCGTGCGGCCTGCGAAGGTGCGGCCTGCGAAGGTGCGGCCTGCGAAGGTGCGGCCTGCAAAGGTGCGGTCTGCGAAGACGTCTGATTGGATGCGGAAACGCGCCGCCCAGCAGCCCCGCCAGCCGCATATCCCGTCCCGGCGGTCGCGCTGTCCGTACGCCCGCGCCCGTTCCCGAAACCGGCGTCCCCCCGTGATCGCGCCGCGTCTTCCGCCCCGGAAGTCGCGGTGGTCGTGGGTCCGCTGTTCAGGTCGCTCCACAGCCGGGATACGGACCCGGCCGGGCGCCGGGATCTGGCCGGCTTCCCTCTCCCGTGCGAGCCACGCGTCTTTCCGCGTCGTCGCAAAAGCTTTGCGCGGCGCCCCTGTTCCGGCCCTTTTGCGCCCGCCGCCGGACTGTGCGGCAGCATCCCGCGGCGCCGGTAATAGCGCTTGATCCTGCGCCGCAGCGCCTGTACGAGCAGCAGCAGGACGAAGGCCAGAACCGCTGCGCCCAGCACAATACAGACGTACTGCCAGGCCGGTATGTCTCCAAGCGCCTTCCAAAACCCCTTCCAGTGGCTGTACTCGCCCGCCGCCGTCGTCACGACCCCGCCTTCGGCGAGCACTGCGCCGTCCGCATCGGTGTAGACGACCGTACCCACCCGCTGCCGTTCATAGAAGGGCGGCGCCAGCTTCGCAAGCGTTAGCGAAGCGGTCACGCCGCGTCCGGCAAGCTCGCTGTCTATGAGCACGGACAGATCGTCCTGCGCCTGCAGGCCGACGCTGTCGCCGCCCCGGAGACAGTCGACCTCCAGTTCTCCGAGCGGATCTCCCTGGCTGTGCAGGGTCTGGATACGGTACCGTTCCGTCGCCGTTTCGAGCAGGTACGCGGTGTCGAGATAGCTGTCGGGAACGCTCGCGCCGTCGGGGTACTCCCCGCCGAGCACGACGCTGATGAACGCCGGCCCGTCCCCGACCTGTCCGGTACAGGCGAGACAATAGCCGGCATTGCCGGTAAAGCCGGTCTTTGTGCCTGTAATACTGGGCGAATAGGCCTCCGCCGTATAGTCGGTCATGCGGTTGGTTGATTGCAGCGCGCGTTCCTCAGACATATTGGTCCTGGGCACCACATAGGAAAATGTGGTAAACACCTTTTCAAACTCAGGATTTTTCAGCGCGGCGGAGAGGATAGTCGCTATATCCGCCGCCGTGGAATAGTGTCCGTCTTCGTCAAAGCCGTGCGGGTTTTGAAACTGCGTATCCTCACAGCCCAGTTCCCCGGCGCGCCGGTTCATCAGCTCCACGAAGGCCTCGATGCTGCCGCCGCAATGTTCGGCCAGAACGTTCGCCGCGTCGTTGCCGGAGGGAAGCATCATGCAGTAGAGCATATCCCGCACCGTCATGCGTTCGCCGACAATCAGGTCGGCTGTCGAGGACAGCGCGGGCGTCGCCGCAATGGCCTGTTCGGACACGGTGATCTCCGCGTCGAGGTCAGCGCAGGTCTCCACCGTGACAAGAGCCGTCATGATTTTGGTCAGAGATGCCATCGCCGTGCGCTCGTGGGCGTTTTTGTCCATAATCACGTCGCCGGTGTCAATGCAGAACGCGTAGGCGTAATCGCAGCGGAGCTCGTCCGCTTCCAGCATTGTGGCGGCCGCCGGGTCGAATCAACAGCCCCGCCGCAACGGCGAACGCGGCAAGGATGGCGGTACACGCGCGTTTTTTCATGGTATGCGCTCCTTTAAAACTCCTTTTTGCCTGGCAGGACAGGCTCTATTTATGCATATGCGCAAATACATCGGTTTATGTATGCGGCCGCGGCATGCGCCGCTGCAGTTCTGTGATACGCCCGGAAAGCAGCGCGCGCTCCCTTTGCGGGAAAACGGCTGCGTCTGGTCCTTTGTGCCGGAACGCCGGCAAAATCCCTACCCCCCCGCGCGTTTCCGTACGCGGCGCAATGCGCCGTTCCATTCATCCTGGGCGCGGTCCGGCGCATACCGGGTCCTGGCCGCCCGGCGCGGGCCCCGCCCGCCCCAGCGCGTTACCGCCGCGGGACAATGCGTCCGGCCCGGCAGGACAGGGCAGGTCCGGGCAGGGCGTCCGGCATGGTCCTCCGCATGGGCGCGCCCCGGACAAACCGTGGGGCCGCGCGCCCACCAGCCGTTTTCCCCCGGCGGCAGGATCCTGCCCCTGCGTCCGCGCCGCCTCTTCCAATCTCCCATTTCCTGTTATTATAAACAAAAACCTGCCGAAACGCAAGGCTTCGGCAGGCGTGCGCCAGGGTCGTATCCGGGTTACTGGCCGAGATTCTTCCAGATCTCGTCGTAGAGCTTGTAGGTCTCCTCGGGAAGAGCGCTGTACATCTCGCTCTTAGCCAGCAACTCGTCGGACGGGTACATGAACTCGCTGGCCTGCGAATCGGGATCAAGCAGCTTAAACGTCTCCTTGTTGGGCGTACTGCCGTACACCTCTTCGCAGTTGCGAAGGCCGGATTCGGCTTCGAGCATAAAATTGATATACTCGTGCGCCTCATCGACGTTCTTTGCGTTCTTGGGAATACACATACTGTCCATATAGTAATTGCTGCCCTCGTCCGGCACAGCGAAAGAGAGATCGGGGTTGTTCTCCATCATGGCCAGCGCGTCGCCCGAATAGTAGAGGCACAGGGCCGCGGAGTTCCCCTCCATTTTATTGTAGGACTGGTCCATGACATAGGCCTGCAGCAGTTCCTTCTGTTTCATAAGTTCATTTTCCGCGCCCAGCAGCTCGGTCTCGCTCGTAGTATTCATGCTGAAGCCCAGCCGCTTGAGTGCGACGGCAATCGCGTCGCGCTGGTTGCCGATCATCAGGATATTGCCGCTGTACTTCTCATCCCAGAGGATGTCCCAGCTGTCGACCGGCTCGTCGACCATGGTGGTGTTGTAGATAATGCCCAGAATACCCCACAGGTAGGGGACGCTGTACTGGCCTTCGGGGTCGTACGGCAGGTTTTTGAACTTATCGTCAATATTGGCGTAATTTGGCAGCTTGCTGTAGTCGATCTTGGCGAGCATGTCCTCGTTGATCATCCGCTCGATCATATAGTCCGAAGGGAAAATCACGTCGTACTCGGCGCTGCCGCCCTTGAGCAGGGCGTAGAGGGCCTCGTTTGTATCAAAGTAGTCGTAAACGACCTTGATCCCGGTTTTGGCGGTAAACTCGTCGTTCAGGCTCTCGTCCATGTACTCGCCCCAGTTGTAGACGTAGACGACGCGCTCATCCTTGCTCCCGCAGCCGGACAGCAGGCCGACGGCAAGAACCAGAACCAAAAGCAGTGCGGTAAACTTTTTCATCTTCTTTCTTCTCCTTGTTGTTTTTTGATATCGGCGCGGGACTGGCGCAGATTTACGATAATCAGCAGCGCCAGCACCACGACAAACAGCAGCGTGGACAAAGCGTTGACCTTGGGCGTGACCTTGCGCCGCGTCATGGAATAGATGACGATGGGCAGGGTCTGCACCCCGGTGCCCTTTGTAAAATAGCTTATAATAAAGTCGTCGATCGACAGGGTAAAGGAAAGCAGCATCCCCGTGATAATCCCCGGCATGATCTCAGGCAGCACGACCTTGCGCAGCGCGAAGGACGGGCGCGCGCCGAGGTCCAGCGCCGCCTCGTAGGTGCTGATGTTGAACTGCCTGAGCTTTGGCATGACGGACAGGATCACATAGGGTATATTAAAGGTCGTGTGCGCGATAATGAGGGTGACAAGTCCGAACGGGATACGCATGAGGCTGAATACGAGCATCATGGAGATGGCCGTCAGGATGTCGGGATTGAGCACGGGCAGGTACGTCACGTTCATAACGGCGGTGCGGACCGATTTGCGCATGCCGAAAATACCTACGGCGGCGAGCGTGCCGAGCACGGTTGCGAGCACGGACGAGAACACAGCGACAACCAGCGTATTGTACAGCGCGTTCATGATCGACGCGTCCTGGAACAGGTCCGCGTACCAGCGCAGCGACACGCCGGCAAAGGCCGTCTGGCTGCTCGAACTGTTAAAGGAAAAGACGATGAGCACGAGAATGGGGGCGTACAGGAACAGGAAAACAAACGCCATCATCACGCGCTGGAATACCTTGCTCATCCCAAAATCCCCTCCTTTGTCTCCTCATCCAGCCCGCGCATGAAGAACAGGGAAATGAGTATGATGACCATAAGAATCAGCGAAATGGCCGAACCCACGCCGGGGTTATAGGTATTGCCCAGAAACTGCATTTCAATGTAGTCGCCAATGAGCATAAACATGCCGCCGCCGAGCATTTTGGAGATGATAAAGGTGCTGACCGCCGGGACGAACACCATGATTATGCCCGACATGACGCCCGGCATGGACAACGGCAGCGTCACCTTGCGAAACACCTGGAAGGGGTTTGCGCCCAGGTCCTCGGCCGCTTCCACCACATTGCGCTCGATCTTGATGAGGATGGAGTATATGGGCAGAATCATAAAGGGCAGATAGTTGTACACCATGCCGATCAGCACGGCGAACTGTGTGTTAATAATCTTGATCGTGGGCAGGCTCAGGCTCTGCAGGAGCTGGTTGATCAGGCCGTTCGTGTCAATCAGCAGGATAAGCGAATAGGTTCGCAGCAGAAAGTTCATCCACATCGGCAGGATCAGGAGCATGAGCGCAAGTCCCTGCCTGCGCCGGCGCAGTCGGGAAAGCGCATAGGCCACGGGATATCCGAGCACAAGGCAAATGACCGAGGAAAGCAGCGCCAGCCAGAACGAGCGCAGGAATATGCGTCCGAGATCGAGCACCGCGCTGAAATTGTCAAAGGTGAAGTTCCCGGCCGTATCCGTGAACGCAAATACGATCACGAGCGCGAGCGGCACGATGATAAACAGGACCATCCAAACGAGATAGGGCGCGGCGTAGGCTTTATTCTTCATTCCTCCGCCACCTCCTCCTGTATCTCCTGGATCAGGTCCGGCAGCTCGTCCTGGAGCTTGCGCATGACGTGGATGCCGTCCGGCGCGACCGAAAGTCCAACCGCCTGGCCCGGCTCCTGCGCCTTCGTGGAACGGATCTGCCACTTGTATCCGCCGCTGTCGACGGTGATGATATAGTGCATACCCATAAAGGTGACCAGTTCCACGACCCCGGTAATCATGCCCTGCGCGGGCTGGGTGATTTCCAGATCCTCCGGGCGGATCACAACGTCTACATTTTCATTTTGCGCAAAGCCCTTGTCTACGCAGGCGAACTTGCGCCCGGAAAACTCCACTACCCCGTCTTCAATCATGTAGCCGTCAATGATGTTGCTCTCGCCGATAAAGTGGGCCACAAAGGCGTTCTGCGGCTCGTTATAGATGTCGATGGGCGAACCGATCTGCTGGATCACGCCGCGGTTCATGACAACAATGGTATCCGAAAGCGTCAGCGCTTCCTCCTGATCGTGCGTGACATATACGAAGGTGATGCCCGTCTGTTTCTGAATACGTTTGAGTTCGCCCTGCAGCTCCTTGCGCAGCTTGAGATCGAGCGCGACAACGGCAGCATCGCCATCACGCAGAACGCCATCCAGTCCACGGTCAAGCACGTCGTCGAGAGCCATCACGGCCTGTCCACGGACAACGTCAAGGTTCACATCACGAACAAGCACGACCCGCGCATGAGCATCCACGCGAAGATCGATCCGGGTCGAAACGCCGAGCTGGGACAGCTGGGCGCGAAGCTGCAGGACGAGATCGCCGCGACGCTTGAAGCCTTCACCGGCTACCCCGTCGACTCCGTGCGCATCACGTTCGCAGGCGACGCCGACGTGGTTACACCCGCGTTCACGCAGCAGGCCACGAAGTATACCGACGACACGCGCCGTCAGCACCAGACCAAACCGGTGCCCGCCCACGTGGTCGAGTAGGTGATGCGACGATGACTCAGTCCACCATGCGCATCCACCCTGCGGCCACCCCGGCTCCGAAGTCGGCGCCCAAGCAGTCGCAGGCGGCGAAGCAGAAGCCGAAAACGACGAACGCTTACGCGTCTTCGAACCAGAAGCACGACGAGCAGAAGGCTCCGCAGCGTACGGCCGACACACCGTCCGACGTGCTGGCGAATGCAGCGGCCGAGACGAAGCGCGACAAGGGCGTGTACGCCAGCATGAAGCGCGCGTTCTCGCCGTACGTGGAGAACCACAGCCATGCGGTGCTGTACGGCATCATCTTTGGTGCTACCGATGCACTGGTGGGCGTGTTCAACAGCGAAAACTCCACCCAGATGGCCCAGTTTGCCCACATGGGCATGCGGCTGTACTTTGTGGGCTACTTCTTTGCCGGTTTC
>USJY01000062.1 GCA_900555065.1 uncultured Eubacteriales bacterium | reverse complement strand
TAAAACGGAATAAAAGACAAGCTATGGATAACCGGGCCGGCCGGAAACCGGAAGCGGCCAACAGGTTGTAGACATGTGATACGATACGCCGCGGCGCGTCGTCAACAAGCATCGGGGCCGGGAACCGAGCGGCGCGCAGTGCCGGCGCAGGCGCATGACGGACCGAGCGCGGGCGGAGACTCAGTTACCAGCCGTAAATGCGGCGCAGCTGCGCCGTCTGCTCGCCCTTTTCCGCGTACAGAACCAGCGGCGGCTCGCACAAAAGGCCGGGCTTTCCATCCTTACAGATCTCGGCCAGCAGAAGCGACGCGGGTTTGTCCGCGTACGGGTGCACAAACCGGATGCGCTTGAGTTCCCCGCCGTATTCCCGCGCGCAGGACGCGAGGTCGCACAGGCGGGCCGGGCGATGGCACAGGTACATGCGGCCGCGGCTGCGCAGCAGGCGCAAGCCGGCGGCGAGCGCGTCTGCGAGTGTGCACTCGGTCTCGAACAGGGCCGCGCGGCGGGCGGGATCGGGGCTAATCCTGCCCGCGCCCTCGGCACGGTAAGGCGGGTTGCAGACCACGCTGCCGTACGTCCCCGCTTCGAGGACGCCGTCCAGACGGCGCAAGTCCGCTTCGTATACGGCCATGCGCGCGGACAGGCCGTTGAGCTGCGCGCTGCGCCGCGCCATATCGCACAGGCGCGGCTGGAGCTCGACCGCGTCGACGCGCGCCGCCTTCGCGCCGGCCAGAAGCAGGATGGACAGCGCGCCCGTGCCCGCGCCGAGGTCCGCTGCGGGCGCGCTTTTGTCCGGACGGCAGAAATCGGCGAGCAGGACGGCGTCCGTGCCGTAGCGGAAGTGGGCCCGGTCCTGTATCAGCCTGTATCCGGGCGCAGGCAGGTCGTGTATCTCTTCACCTTTGTTCAGCATACGTCTTACTCCGTTTCAGGCCCGCGCGCCAGGCGCGGCCGCATTACATAACACGATAAACGCCGTTTAAGAAAAAGGGATTCCCTGCTGTGCAGGGAATCCCCCTCGTATTGTGTACGGCGTTACAATTACTGCGGCTGCGGCGCGGATACCGGGCAAACGCCGGCGCAGGCGCCACAATCGATGCAGGTGCCTTCGTCGATGACGTATTTGCCATCGCCTTCGGAGATCGCGCTTACGGGACATTCGCTCTCGCAGCTGCCGCAGTTGATGCACTCGTCATTGATTATGTATGCCATTGTTACCACCCTCCTCTATTTCTTTAATTAGATTCTAGCATATCCGGGCAAAAAAAACAATATATGCGCGCCCGTTTCTTAAAAAACCTAATCCTTATCAAGGTCGTTCGCGTAGGAAGGCGCGTACTCGGAGGCGTTTTTCAGAATTTTTACATCCTTGCGCTGAAAGGCTTTGGGCTGGGCCTCCGAATCGTTCTCCTTACGCACTTTCACAATGCCGCGCAGGAGGTTTACCTCGGTGACGACGCCGCGGTATTCGGGCGTTTGGACAAGCGCGCCCACGCCCGGCGTGATCTTTGTAAGCGACTCGTAAGCCGCCTGCTCAAATTTGAGGCAGCACATGAGCCGGCCGCAGGTGCCCGAAATCTTGGCGGGGTTGAGAGAAAGGCCCTGTTCCTTCGCCATTTTAATCGACACGGGCGCAAACTCACCCAGAAACTGGGTGCAGCACAGTTCCTTGCCGCATACGCCCAGGCCGCCCTGCATCTTGGCCTCGTCGCGCACGCCGATCTGCCGCAGCTCGATGCGCGTTTTGAACCGCGACGCAAGGTCTTTGACCAGCTCGCGGAAATCGACCCTGCCGTCGGCCGTGAAATAGAACAGGATTTTGTTGCCGTCAAAAGTGTATTCCACATCCACCAGCTTCATGTCGAGCCCATGCTCCGCAATCGCCTTTTCACAGACCGCGAACGTCTCTTTCTCCTTTTTCTTGTGGCGTTCCACCGTCGCCATATCCTTATCCGTGGCGACGCGGATGACCTTTTTCAGCGGCTGGACGACAGCGCCGTCCTCCACCATATGGTTGGCGAGCACGACCTCGCCCATCTCTACGCCGCGGGCCGTCTCCACAATCACATGCGCGCCCGTCGGTATATTGAGCTTGTCCGGGTTGAAATAGTACACTTTCCCGACGCGCTTGAACCGGACGCCGATTACTTCCGTCAAAATAACTCCTCCTGTATACCTGCCGCAAACGCGGCGGTTGCCAATCCTATATTGCCCGCATTTTCCACACTTATCAAAGCGGCCTGCGCCAAATCGTACATTTTTATGAGCGCGCCGGTGCCGAAGCTGCGCGCGAGCTCGCGCGCCTGCGCCGGCGCGGCCACCGCGACACGGCCGGGCGCTTCGCGCAGCAGCATCAGATCCCGCAGCGCGCGCAGCAGGCTCTCCCAGAATACAACCGCCTGTTCGCGCGTTTTGCATGCGGCGGCCGCCGCTTCGTACACGCCGTGCGCCTGCCCGCGGACGGCGGCCTCCAGCAGCGGCGCGGCGCGGTCGAACCCGCCGCCGTCCGGCTCGGAAGCCTCCGTGAACGAAAAGGTTACAAGCCGGGAGCGAAGAGTCTCCAATATTCCGTCGGCACGGCGGTCGCAGAGCAAGAACGTCACGCCCGCCGGCGGCTGTTCCAGCACTTTCAGCAACGCGTTCTGCGCCTGCGGCGTCATCCTCGACGCGCCGGGGATAATAAAGACCCTGGCGTCGCCGTCGTTGGGCTTGACGTATGCGTCGGCGCGCAGGCGGCGGACCTGTTCGACGGTGATCGTGTCCTTCTCCGCCTCGATAACGCGCACGTCCGGATGCACGCGCCGCTGCGACTTCATGCAGGCCGGGCAACGGCCGCAGGCGGGAAAGGTTTTCTCCCGACAAACAATCGACGCAGCGATATCCCTCGCTGCGTCGAGTTCATCTGAAACCAGAAATATTGCGTGGGGAACGCGGCCTGCTGTGAACATACGCCCAATCCCCGCGTAAATCTCCTCTTTTCGCATAAGGGAAACGCTCAGACCTTCTCAAAGCGCTCGACATTGAGCACCAGCACAGTTGCGCCGCCAACGGTGAGCTCCACTGGATAGGACGCGTACATGCCCGCCGAATAGGCGGTCGACGCCGGCATCGCCTGCGTCCGCTTGTGGCTGTACTTACGGATGATCTCCAGGATCCCGTCTACCTTTTCTTCCTCGGTGCCAATCATAAACGTCGTATTCCCAGCCATAAGGAACCCGCCCGTCGTCGCAAGCTTGGTGACCTGTATACCCTCTTTCGTCAGCGCGCGCATTACGTCGGCGCTGTCGTCCGAGTTCACAATTGCCAATACCAGTTTCACAGATATTCCTCCTGTCCGCTCCAACCGGCCGCCGATTCGGTTGCCGGTAGAGTATATGATTCATACTGCTTCTATTATACATCAAAATTCGCGCATTGTCAAAGCAAATTCATGCGCTCAGCTGCTCGCCATATAGTATGCGGAATACTGCCGGTAGCCGTCGGTATTGTCGAAGGTGCCGTCCTTGAAAATCCACATCGCGTCTACGCCCATTTCTCCGGCGAGCGCTTTGCCTTCGTCGAGCGGCATCAGAAACAGGGTTGTGGACAGGAAATCGGCCACGCCGGAATCATCCGCGATGACTGTGACGCTCTCATAGTAGTTGGCGGGCATGAGCGTGTCCCCGTCTATGATATGGTGGTAGCGCTCGCCGTTTACCGTATAGTAGCGCTGATAACCGCCCGCGGTGACGACCGATTTGTCCCGCACCTCTATGGTGTCCACAATCTCGGCGGCGGCCTGGGTGTCAGGGTTCTGAATCCCGATCAGCCACGAAGTCTGCCCTTCTTCCGCCGGCTCGCCCGACGTGCACACGTTTCCGCCCGCGCTGATAACGAACGACTCGAACCCCGCCTCCACCAGCTCCTGCTTCACAAGCTGGCAGGCGTAGCCCTTGGCTATGGCGCCCACATCGAGACGGAGCAGGGCGTCTTCTATGTAGACGGTGCCGGTCTGCTCGTCGATGATCACCTGGTCGAGATCGGTGTGCAAACCGGCCTGCTCCAGCATGTCATACGGCGGGAGCTCCGCAAGCTCCGGCTCTGCCAGACCCGATTCGCGATAGTCGTGCCAGATGCTTAGCACGGAGCCCATAGCCACGTTTACCTTGCCGCCTGTTTCCGCATACAGGCGCTTGGCCTCCAGAAGCAGGTCTATGATCTCCCGGCTGACCTTGACCGGTTCCACGCCCGCGTTGTCGTTGATGGTCTTGATATTGTTTACGCCCTCATAATTATTGTAAATATCAAACAGTTCATGCAGTTCAATGAAACGGCTGTGGGCAATCCCCATATATTCGTTGAACTCAGTCGCGTCCTTCGCGTATCCATAGACGGTTACAAGCGTGTCAAACGTATCGAAAAAGGAACTGGAATAACGCTCTTGCCGCAGACCACTGCATCCGCAACACGCAAAAAGAACCATAAGCACAAGGCTTACGGCAACTGCGCGAAATATTTTTCTCCCTTTCAAAATACGACACTCCCAAAAGGCTATTTCAGCTCTTGCAGGCGGCAGACGCGCTCTGCTTCCCTACTTTTTGATAATAGCATATTTTTTTTACAAGATCAATATACCTCTTCAAAAATTCATGGAATGTTTTGTCGATTTCAGACCGTTTTTTACGACAGGCAGCCGGAATACTTCATGGCGCGGACACATATCTATATAGCAAAAGACAAAGGAGGACAAAAACATGGCTGTCTATAAACCGGAAGGCCGCATGCCGGCGCAAACGGAAGACGCCGCGCAGTGGACCGAGCTCGACCTGCAGCGGGCGATGATACAGGGAACCATCCTGGAAGGGCGCGCGATTCTATGCGACAAAGACCACAACCTGCTCGTACAGGTGGGAGGGTTTACCGGGTTCATGCCCCGCAAGGAGGCGGCGATGGGTATCCGGGAGGGAACGGCGCGGGAAATTGCGATCATCTCGCGGGTCAATAAAACGGTCGCTTTCCGCATTATGGACATTGCCAGGGACGGACAGGATATTGTGCCTATTCTGTCCCGCGCGCGGGTACAGGAGGAATGCCTCTCCTACTGCCTCAGCCACCTGTCTCCAGGCGACGTGATCGGGTGACGCATCTCGAGCCGTTCGGCGCTTTTGTGGATATCGGGTGCGGGGTCACGTCGCTGATTACCATCGACAACATTTCCATCTCGCGTATCGCCCACCCTGCCGACCGGTTTACAGTGGGACAGGGGATTTTGGCCGTTGTCAAGGAAATCGACTTCGACCTGCGCCGCATCTCGCTCTCGCACAAGGAGCTGTTGGGGACCTGGGAGGAAAACGCGGCGCTGTTTACGCCGGGGCAGACTGTTTCGGGCATTATACGCAGCGTGGAGAGTTATGGCACCTTTATCGAGCTTACGCCCAACCTCGCGGGACTGGCAGAGCCCTCCGAAACGCTCACGCAGGGGCATACTGCGGCGGTGTACATAAAAAATATTATTCCGGAGAAGATGAAAGTCAAGCTCTCGGTTATTGATGCCAGCCCGGAAAAAGCCGTACCCGCGCCGTTCCACTACTTTATCACAGGCGGGCATATCGACCGATGGCAGTATTCCCCGGATCAGTGCAGCCGGAGAATAGAGAGCGTTTTCTAAACCCGTATGTATGATGAGACAAATCCGTATGTATGAGACCACTGCTCCCGACGCGTATTTGCGGCGCGCGCCATATGCATTTCCGATTGCCTGCAAATGAATACATGTGGAGACCTTATCCTGCGCCCGCTTACGCGGACGCAGCAGCATTGACAAAAAAGAGCGGCTGTGCGGCCGTTCTTTTTACATAATATGGCGTTTTTATAATATGGCGTTTTTTTCCGCTCATATGTTTGTGCTTATGCCGACCTCTCTTATGCGCGCTCCTCGTCCAGGGTGAGCTTGTACTCGATTGAATCGCACAGGGCGATCCATGACGCCTCGATGATGTCGGTTGACACGCCGACTGTCGACCAGATGCGTTCGCCGTCGGTCGATTCGATCAGGACACGGACCTTGGTCGCCGTCCCGTCCTTCGGCTCCATTACGCGCACTTTATAGTCGGTCAGACGCACTTTTCGCAGGGATGGATAGAACACGGTCAGCGCCTTACGCAGCGCGGAGTCCAGCGCGTGAACGGGGCCGTTGCCTTCGGCGGCGGTGATCTCCGTCCGGTCGCCGACCTTGACCTTGATCAGCGCGCCGGTGTTCCGGCTGCCGTCTTTCGCGTTTTCGCCCAGGATACGGTAGTGATCCAGTTCGAAAAAGGGATGGTAGCGGCCCAGAATTTTGCGTACGATCAGCGCAAAGCTGCTCTCGGCCGCCTCGAACTGGTAGCCCTCGAACTCCAGCTGCTTTAACCGCGCGACGATACGTTCAATCTCGTCTGAGTCCTTCCCCAGCTCCGGCGCCAATACGCGGATCTTGTTCACAATCGTAGAGCGGCCCGCCATCTCGCTCGTGAGCAGTTTGCGGGTGTTCCCGACAAGTTCCGGGTCGATGTGTTCAAAGCTTTCGGCGCACTTCTCCACGCCGTCGATATGCATACCGCCTTTGTGGGCGAAGGCGGACGAACCGACATACGGCATTCCCGGCGAGAGGCGCACGTTGGTGCGTTCGGCGATGAGCCGGGCCGTTTGCCGCAGCCGCTGCAGGTTGGCGGCGGGCACGCACTCGTAACCGTATTTCAGCTGTAAATTTGCAAGTACGGTGCTGAGGTTGGCGTTGCCGCAGCGTTCGCCTATTCCGATAAACGTGCCCTGGACATGGGTCGCGCCGGCGCGTACGGCTGCAAGGGTGCCGGCGACGGCGACGCCCGCGTCGTTGTGGCAGTGCACGCCCACGGCGCAGCCCAAAACCTCTACGGCGCGACGGGCAGCCTCAAATATTTCCTCCGGCATGGCGCCGCCGTTCGTATCGCACAGGCAGACAACGTCCGCGCCCGCGGCCTCCGCGGTGCGCAGGGTTTCCAGCGCGTAGCCGGGATTTGCCCTGTAGCCGTCAAAAAAGTGTTCCGCATCGAATATAACCTCTTTGGAAAGGGCCTTGAAATAGGCGACGGTGTCTGCGATCATGCGCAGGTTCTCCTGTACATCGGTCTCCAGCACGCGCTCGACCTGCATATCCCACGCCTTGCCAAACAGGGAGACGACGGACGTGCCCGCGTCCCGCAAAGCGA
>USJY01000061.1 GCA_900555065.1 uncultured Eubacteriales bacterium | reverse complement strand
TGCGCGCCGCAGCGCGGCTGTCATTTGCAGACGTTTTCAATTTCTTCTCGCGCAAGTTCAGTCCAGCGGATAGCGTTGTATGGATTCCAGGACAGGGTTACGACATCCCGCAACAACACCTCCGCCGGACAGCCGTAACGGTATGCCGCAGTGAAAGTTTCGCGCAGTTCCCTGCGCGCGTCCTCCTCCGACAGGACCGGCGTCGCCATATACGAAGGGTTGATTTTGCGAACGTACACATCCCTGCCCAGCTTTTCCGCCATGCAAAACGGATCGGACCAGGGCGAAACCGTCACTCGGGCCAGGCGCGGAATTTCCCGAACCGTATCCCACCGCTTGTCCAGCGGCTCGCAGCAGCCGTAAATATTGCGGCCAAACCGCTGTAAAATCGCGTTCTGATAAGGGAAGATGAACTCGGCGAACAGTTCCGGCGATACGCCGACCGACTCCTGGCTCTCGCTGAATCCCCACATGTCCATCGTCGTCACATGCGCGGGGTCAAAACCTGGCTGAGGCAGCCGGTTTGTGTATCCGTATCCGCCTGTGCCAATAAAGTCTCCGGTGTCATTGCGCGAAAGCAGACCGCTGTTTTCCAGAAAGTCGAGCTTTGCAAGCGCCTCGTCGCGCAGAAAAGCCATAAGCCGGTGCAGGCCGTCTGGGTTGTCGTACATGTCCAGCAGAACCTGCTCAAACCCGCGCAGCAGAATCAGGTCGGACGTGAGCCCGAACGACCACCAGTAGCTGCCTTCCAGCTTCACGTCCAGAATCCCATCGAATACCTCGTGCGCAAGGCCGAGCATCGCGTTCGTCTTTTCATAGTCGATGACAATCTTTGCCGGGCGCAGCCGGTCGATTTCTGCGTAATCCCGGATTGCGCCTTCCCATGCATAGGCGGTATCGACCGCGCCGCCGTGCATTTTGGCTTGCAGACCGCGGTCAGTCAGCGAGCATGCATAATACACGGGAAACCTCGTCTCCGTCACCCGGTCGTCCCGGATTTCTTCCGCCCAGTATATCTCCTTACGCAGCTTAAACTCCCAGACGCGGGCAAGCATGCCCTCGCAGCGCAGCGCGTCTGCTGGAATCAGCTCGTACCAGGCGTTTTCCGGGTCGCAGAATATGAGCGGCCGCGTCTGCGTCAGGTCGTTGTGCGCCGTCCAGAGCTCCCGTTTTTCCGCCTGTTCGGGCAACGCGGCAAGCAGCGCGACCCGCTTTGCAAGTTCGCGCAGAATTTCCGTATCCCGCGCCGTTATGTTCGCTTCCTGCCCGCCGGCCACAGCCGCGTATCCGCTTGGCCAGGACAGGCCGTTTCCGTCGCCCACGCCGCCGCCCAGGCGTTGGGCTTTTTGTTTTGCGCGCTGCGCGCGCAGAGCTGTGTCATTCATAGAATCACGACCTTTTATCTGCATTTTCTGTCAAGGGAAAGTATAGCAGATTCCTGCGCCGCTGTACATCCCCCAATTTGATTTTTCCCATTTTCCTGCGTTCGGGAAATTTCGGGCGGGCCGTAAAATCTCTTGATACGGGCAACAGGCCCGCCGTATGCCGAATAATGCGTATAAAAAATCATACTTTTCACGCCAATGCAAGGGGGCGTTGATCACATGAAAGGGCCGAAGGGGAAATACGCATGGACGGTCAAAGTCGGCGCAAAGGGGGCATATCGCGATCCCAAGCAGGCGCGCGAAGCGTTTGAAATCGAGCCGGGCGACGCGCAGCTTTTGCTCGGAGATGTCCGGCGCGGCCTGGCAGTCGTGCGGGCGACCGGATTTCGGAGCTGATGGACAGAGCGCTGGGCGCTGCGGAGGACGGCGCTTGAACGCGGTCGAGATTACGGGGCTGACAAAGCGGTTCGGAGATGTGACCGCGGTGGACGGGCTGGACCTGACCATCGGCAGTGGGGATCTGTTTTTTCTGCTGGGCGTAAACGGCGCGGGCAAGACGACGACGGTTAAAATGCTCTGCGGGATTCTGCGCCCGCGCGCGGGAGTTGCCGTACTGCTTGTTGACAGCGCGCGTGCGCGCTTGCAGACGGTCCGGGCCGGAGCATGGCTTGATTTTCTGCATCCAAAATCACTATAACATTTTGGCGCGTTTGCAGTCACGCCCCCGTACAGGCGGCGCGAAAAGGGCGCGGAAAGATAATTTCCGCGCCCTTTGTTCACTGTACGTATTCGTAACTCGCATGGTCGCTTACGCGGTCGAATACAACTGCGCCGTTTCGAGAAAAGACGAGACGTGCGCGCATGTCCGGGCTTTCATGAATGGTACGGCGCATGTCGCCGCCGTCAGGTGCGCGCAGGCCGTGCCCGGCGTGCTCCGGCACTTCGACGGTCAGCCGCATTCCGCCCTGGCCGATGGCCAGCCTGTGCGGCGATCGTTCCAGTATGCGCGCGCCGCGATAAGTCGCCAGCCTGTATTCCCTGCCCTTGTGCCATACCACGGCGATACAGCCCCAAAACCGCAGTCCCATAAACGGAATACGTGCTGCGCTGACCATTACGGAGCTGTCGGAGTCGCCATCCGCCCAGCTGTTGCATTGGACCCAGGTATAACTGCTGGGGAAGGAGCGGCCGCTGTCCCCTTCGATGTAGCCGGTTCCGCCTGTGAAATCGAGCGTCCTGCCGTTCATGACGAGCGCGCCCTCCAGCCGGTGGCGCATGCTGACAACCGTGTGTCGGCACTCCATGGGAAAGAACCTGAACGGGCCCATAATATCGCCCCGAATCGGCGTCAGACCGTGGTAACGGACAGATCCGTTGAGCGTCAGACCCCTGTCCGCTATACTGAGCTGAATGCCGTCTGCGGAAAATCGGCTGTCGCCGACCCGCATTACGCCGTCTATGCCGTACGCGTCGGGCGCATAGGGCAGGTAATAGGCACGGTCGTTTGTAACGACCTGGATAAACGCTTCGCGCCGGGATCGGCCGGGAATGAGCGCCAGGGTCATGCCGTCCGCCTGGTGCTTGAAATAGAAGCCTTCAAACCCGTTATTCAATGGAGATCCCTCTCTTTGCGGGATTGTCCGTCAGCCGGCCGCGGCAGTCGAACCGCGAACCGTGACATGGGCAGTCCCAGCTCTGTTCCGATTCGTTCCAGTGCAGGGCGCAGCCCAGGTGCGAACATCGCCTGCCCGGCTTAAGCAGATGCAGCGCCGCCGTGCCGATATTGGAGAACAGGGCGGGATGCAGCATGGACCGCCGCGGCCACAGCAGACCGGCCAGTGGGCTCGTCCCCGTCTCTATCTGTTCTGCAAGCATGGTCGCGGCGAGCATGGAGCCCGTCATGCCCCACTTGTTAAAGCCGGTGGCCACATGCAGATATGGCGCGCCTTTGCGGTGCGCGCCGATATACGGCATCCCATCAAGCGACATGCAATCCTGCGCCGCCCATGCAAAGCGGATTGCCGCGTCCGGATATGCATTTTGCGCAACTGCGCGCAGTTGCGCAAAATCGCCGCCCCGCTTACCGGTCCTGTGCCCGCCGCCGCCGAGCAGGAGCGTATCGCCGTAGTTGCGCAGCGAAAGCCCGCCGTCTTGTTCGTCAATATACATGCCGTCCACGTCCGGACCGCCCTGCAGGGCCAGCACATAGGAGCGGCTCTGATGCAGCTTGAGAAAGTAGAGTCCGGGAACATTGACCATCGGATAGTGGGTTGCGAGCACAATATGCTCCGCCGTCACCGCCCCGTCGCGCGTGACGGCCCTGTGCCCTTCAATATCGGTCACAAAGGTGTTCTCGTGGTAGTCGAGCTCCGGTAGCAGCCCCCGCACGAGTTTAAGCGGGTGGAACTGCGCCTGACCCGGCATGCCGAGCGCGCCGACGGAACGCACGGGCAGTGGCGGGTTTTCCCGCCACCTGTGCGGAATTTTAAGCCGCACATAAGCCGCCGCCTCCTTCTCCAGCGCATCGTGGTCAGCCGTGCTGTACACATAGGCCGTCTTTTCCTCGCAGTCGCAGGGAATTTTCTCTGCAAGCGTCCGGTACGCTTCGATTGCCGCCATGTTTGCTTCGTAGAAGCGCCGTGCTGCGATCGCGCCGTATTCCCTGATCAGCTTTGCGTAAACGAGTCCGTGCTGCGCTGTGATCTTGGCGGTCGTGCGTCCCGTGTTCCCGCTGCATACCCGCCCTGCCTCAAGCAACAGGCAGTCGATGCCCTTTTTTTTCAGCATATACGCCGTGAGCAGCCCCGCCATGCCGCCGCCGACGACCAGTACGTCCGTTTTACGTTCGCCGATCAGCGGGCCGCGCTCCGGGACGTCCGCGAGCGCGTCTTGCCATATGGATTGTTTCATTGCGTTCCCCTCCGCCCATAGTATGGACGAAATACGCGCAATTATGGCAAACATAAGAAAAAAGAACGGCGCTCAGACGCGGGCGTCATACGCGCGCGGTTCGCAATGCCAGACGAAAGGGTCTGGGCCATGGAGAGGCGGCGTGACCGCCTGGGCTTCGCATCATTCCGGATTGTTGCCGGAACGGGCGTCGTCGCTTTGTCCGCCCCTGCGCTTGATTGTGCCGTCGGCGCGTAAATACATGCGCACATATTCTGAAACGCCCAACGCCGCCGCGTGCAGTGCGGGCGCGATGCGCGGTAAGATCTCCGCCGTTATATTTTCCTGTGACGTCTACGATAACGCTGTAGAAGTGGTAGGGCATAATCGGTTCGACGGTATCTCCCGGCCGCCGGAACATAATATCTCCCGGTTTTGGCGTGAACATACGTCCCTTCAGCTGCAGTCCATTGTCATTGCGGACGAATATGGACAGCTGATGATGGCGTATAATTTTGTACGTATCGCAGTTTTCGCCGGTTGGCACGTCAAAGCCGTTAAACTCTCCGCAGCTCAGCACGATCGGCGAAAACGCATATTCGGGCAGATTCATTGTATCCCGCGCCCCCGATTTTCGTATAATCACTATTTAGCACCTAAAATCCGGCCGCTCAATCGCCTGCGGGAAAAAAGGAACGGAAGCCGCTGCATATTGCAGACGGCTTCCGTTTTGTCAGTCCTCAATGGCTGCCCTTCGTGAGAGGATGTCGTAAATGATTTTCGGGTCAAATTTAGGCTCGCGCGCATAGGTGTACAGGCCGTTCTGCTCCTGTTCCACATCGGTCAGCTGCGTATAGCACAGCGCGAACATCCTGTTGTTGTCCAGCAGCGCGTCTGTGAGTCCCCTGAAACGTTCGATAAACTCCTCCGGTGTTTTGGGATTCGTGCCGTAGCCCCAGCTGTCTTTGTCGTCCGACCAGCCGATCCCGCCGTATTCGCTGACAAAGGTAGGCTCTCCCGCGTAATGTTGGATCTTGTCAAATCGGTCGTGCAGGACGCGTTCCGTCATCAGCCTGTCATAGTTCGCTTTAAACACGGCCGGATCCTGCTCATAGTCGTGCACGTCGAAAATATCGGTCTCCACATGGAAGTTCCCGCTCGTATCGATACAGGGCCGGGTGGGATCGACCGCCTTTGTGACGCGATAGATCAGGCGTACGCCCTCGTCGAACTGCTTTCTGCCATTCTGGTCCCAGGTCTCGTTGTGCGGGCACCAGCCGATGATGGAAGGATGGTTGAAATCCCGTTCCAGCTCCTCAATCCATTCGGGCAGCATGCCGTAAATGCAGTCGGCATAGGAGTGGTCGAGTCCCCAGTCGGGATATTCGCCCCATACGATATATCCTTTTTTATCGCAGTAATAGAGGAACCTCTCCTCAAATATTTTCTGATGCAGCCGCGCGCCGTTAAAGCCCATCGCAAGGCTCAGGTCAATGTCCCGTTCCAAATCCGCGTCAGTCGGCGCGGTGTAGATCCCGTCCGGATAGAACCCCTGATCGAGCACCAGACGCTGGAATACGCTCTTTTCATTGATACGGAACTTCATTCCGTCAAGCCGTATGCTGCGCAGGCCGAAGTAGCTGCCGACCCTGTCGTCGCCATAGCGGAGCTCCAGATCATAAAGTCTGCCGCAGCCAACCTCCCACAAATGCGTTTCCGACAGGTTCAGGTTCAGCGTCGCGATTCCGCCGCGGCTGATCGCTTCGGCCGTTCCCACGACCCTGCCCTCGTAGCTGGCTGTCGCCCGCAGCACGCCGCAGCCCTTGAGCTTTGCCTGAATGGTGAGCGAATGGCTGAACACGTCCGGGAAATACCTGGCGCTCTCAATATAGGCCGCTCTCGGCATGAACTCAAGCCAGACCGTCTGCCAGATGCCGGTGGTCCTGGTATAATCACAGTTATGGGACTTGAACAGCTCCGACTGCTTGCCCCTTGGGATAAGCCGGTCGCGCTCGTCGTCCGTGACATAGATGGTAACGACATTTTCACCTGTATGTACAAATTTGCTGATATCAAAACTGAACGAGACGTAGCCGCCTTTGTGTTCGCCGACCAGCTGCCCGTTTATGTAGAGGGTTGCGCAGTAGTCGGCCGCGCCGACGTGCAGCACGGCCCGGGACTCAATCTCCCGCTGTGAGAGCGTAAATTTGCGCTGGTACCAGACGCCGTACAAAAAGTCCTTGTGCTCCAAGCCGGAAAGTCTGCTCTGCGGGCAAAAGGGGACGGTAATCTTTCCTGCGAGCTTTGCTTCCGGCGCGAACATGCCTCTGGCCTGTCCGCTTCGGCCGTTGTCGATTTCAAAATCCCACGTCCCGTTGAGATTCATCCATGCCGCTCGTTCAAACTGCGGCTTGGGGTGCTCTTTTCTGGGTATGTCCATAAAACGACGCTCCTTCTGTATTTCTTTAAAAATAGTATATCACGGCGCCTATCTGCGGACAATAGGATTTTCGTATAATAAACTGATAATTTGTATGTAAAACCGACTTGGCCGTGCCTGTATTTGTAGTCCGGCTGCGGCATGGCGGCGCAATGCGATTCAGGTTCCGGCCCGCGCTTGCGAAAACGTAACGGACGTTTGTCCCGGCACTGTCCCGGCGGGGCCAAAGCGGCGCATGGGTGCTGAATACACACGGGCATCCGGCGTCGCTTTATATATGCTGTGAAATAGCGGATAGGGCCCCCGCAAAAGCGAAGCTGTGGCGGGGAAACGGAGGGGCAGCGTAAAAGAGCGCGCTGTGGCTTTGAAAAAAGCCGGAGCAAGCGATTTGCAGCTTGCCAATGGGGCCCCCGCAAAAGCGAAGCTGTGGCGGGGAAACGGAGGAGCAGCGTAAAAGAGCGCGCTGTGGCTTTGAAAAAAGCCGGAGCAAGCGATTTGCA
>USJY01000060.1 GCA_900555065.1 uncultured Eubacteriales bacterium | reverse complement strand
CGCTGGCAAGACAACGATCCTGAATATCCTTGGCGGAATGGATACGCTGACGGAGGGAAAGGTCCTGCTGGATGGAAAAGAAATTTCCTCTTACGGAAAGAAGCAGCTGACAGACTACCGCAGATATGATATTGGCTTTGTGTTCCAGTTTTATAATCTGGTCGGAAACCTGACAGCGCTGGAAAATGTGGAGCTGGCATCCCAGATCTGCAGCGATCCGCTGGATGCAGGGCAGGTGCTTGCAGACGTGGGGCTTGCAGACCGAGCATCGAACTTCCCTGCGCAGCTTTCCGGCGGGGAACAGCAGCGTGTGGCGATCGCCCGTGCCCTTGCCAAAAATCCAAAGCTTTTGCTGTGCGATGAACCAACCGGCGCGCTGGATTACAATACAGGTAAGGCAGTGCTGAAGCTGCTGCAGGATACCTGCCGCAAAAAGGGCGTTACCGTCGTTGTCATCACACACAACCAGGCGATTACGGCGATGGCGGATCGGATTATCACCGTGAAGAATGGAACAGTCACAGATATGCGTAAAAACGAACATATTGTTCCGGTAGAGCAGATCGAGTGGTAACGCGCGGCTAGGGAACGGGAGGGAATGGAATGCGGCGGCATCGCAGAACCTATAGAAAATTAGTGCTGCGCGGGTTTCGGCAGGGGATCAGCCGGTTTCTGGCCATATTCGCCATTGTCGCGCTGGGCGTCGGTTTCTTTGTGGGAATCATCGCAACGGCGCCCGATATGCGCCTGTCCAGCGACCGGTATTATGACGATACGTATATGATGGACGTGCGCGTCATGAGCACGCTTGGCCTGACGGAGGCCGACGTGGAGGCCGTACAAAATCTGGAGGGAATAGACCGGGTCATGCCCGCTTACAGTGCGGACGTATTACTGCTGACCGCGCAGGACGACGCGGCGGTGACCCGGGTGCACAGCCTGCCCGCCGCGGAGGAGGAATCACTCAACCGTGTCGAGCTGACTTCCGGCCGGATGCCGGAAAATCCGGGGGAGTGCGTGATTGAGACGGGCGGATATCTGTTCAGTCTGCCCATTGAAATCGGCGACACGCTTCAGCTTTCGCCGGACAACGAGGATTTAACCGATACACTCGCAGTCGATTCTTTTACGGTTGTGGGTACGGTCAAGAGCGCCTATTATTTTTCAGTGGAGCGGGAGCACACTACGTTAGGCAACGGTTCGATCGAGTTGATTCTGTATACGCAGCAGCAAAGTTTCGCCTATGAGGTGTTTACGGATATTTTCGCCATGGTTTCCGGTGCGGAAGCGCTGAACTGTTTTTCAGAGGATTACCGGAACCTGGTAGCCGACACGTCCGCCCGGCTGGAGACGCTTGCCGACGCGCGCGAGCGCGCGCGCCGAGACGAACTGGTCGCGGACGCGCAGGCTGAACTGGACGACGCCTGGTCCGAATATCTTGCCGAACGCGAGGATGCTGAAAAGGAGTTGGCCGACGCCGAGCAGGAGCTCGCCCGCGCCCGTGCCGAGCTGGAAACGCAGCGCGCAAGGCTTGCCGACGGGCGGTCGCAGTATGAGTCGGGGCTGGAAGAGTACCAGGCCGGGCTCGAAGCCTTTGAAACAGAGATCGCGCAGCAGCGTGAAGCGTTGGAAGCAGGACGTGCAGAGCTTGCGCTGAAGCGGGAAGAGCTCACCGCCATGCAGGAACAGCTCGATGCGAACAAGGCGCAGATCGACGCGCTGCGCCCATTTGTGGATCAGGACCCGCAGATCGCGGAGCAGGTTGCGGAGTATGATGCAAACGTAGCCGTCGTTTCCCAGGGCTTTGCAATGCTGGAGGCCAGGGAAGCGGAACTGGAAGCAGGCGCGCAGACGCTGGAAGAGACGGCGGCGCAGACGCAGGCCGAGCTTGACGCTGCGAAAGCGGCGCTTGACGAGACGCTGCGCACGCTGGACAGCGGCGCCGCCGCGCTTGCCGCCGCGCAGGAAGAGCTTGCGGCTGGCGAAACGGAGTACGAACAGGCCAGACAGGAAGCGGAGCAGACGTTTGCGGAAGCGGAGCAGGAGCTGGAGCAAGCGCAGCAGGAGATAGCGGACATTCCCGAGGCGGAATGGTACCTCTTTGACCGCAGCGACAACCTGGGGTTCGAGAGCTTCCGCAAAAACGCCGATAACCTGGAGGCGATCGCAAAGATATTCCCGCTGTTTTTCTTTCTGATCGCAGCGCTTGTCTCGCTGACGACCATGACGCGGCTTGTAGAGGAAGAGCGCGGCCTGATCGGCACGCTCAAAGCGCTCGGTTATAATAACGGCGCGATCGCTGCAAAATACCTGATTTATGCGGGCGTGGCGAGCGTATCCGGCAGCGTGCTCGGTTTCAGTCTCGGCTTTAAGGTGTTCCCGACCATCCTGTGGAACGCCTATGAAATGATGTATACGCTTCCGCCGCTGCTCACGCCTTTCCATTGGGGGTATGCGGTTCTTTCGTCGGCCGCAGCGGTTCTGCTGTGCCTGTTCGCCACCTATTCCGCCTGCCGGCATTCGCTGGGCCTGTCCCCGGCGGGACTGTTGCAGCCGCGTGCGCCAAAGGCCGGCAAACGCGTATTTCTGGAGCGGATTACGCCGCTGTGGAAGCGCCTGAAATTTACGCATAAAGTGACGGTGCGCAACCTGCTGCGGTATAAGAAACGCTTTTTCATGACGGTCATCGGCATAGCCGGCTGCACGGCGCTGTTGGTCGCGGGTTTCGGCCTGCGCGACAGCATCAGCGATATCGTAGACAAGCAGTTCAACGAAATATATCAGTACAACATGATCGTCAGCCTCAGAAACAGCAGTCCCATGCAGAAGGGAACTGCGCTGCGCGCATTGCTGGATGATCCGCAGTATATCTCCGGGTATACCCTGGCAAGCCAGGAGTCTGCGACGGTATCTGCCGGCGGCAAGTCGCAGGATATAACGCTGTGCGTGCCGGAGGATACGCAGGCATTGCCCGAGTTTGTGACATTGCGGGACCGCCGTACCCACGAGCCGGTATCTTTTGATACGGACAGCGCCGTTGTCACGGAAAAACTGGCGGAACAGCTCGGGATCCAGGTTGGCGACCAGATACAGATTGACTTGGGCGACGGCCTGACGGCGGATGTAACGGTAACCGGGGTGACGGAAAATTATCTGTCCGGCTACGTGTATCTCGCGCGTGAGGTCTACGAAGACGTCTTTGGGCAGGATTTAACTTTCCATACTCTGTACGGAGTGGTGCCGGATGCGGACGCGCAGCGCCGCGACGAGATTTCGGCGCGGATTCTCAGGCAGGAGGACGTGAACGGTGTATCTTTCACAAACTCCATTGGGGAAAATTTTCAGGATATGCTCAGTAAAATTGACTATATCGTCATTGTCCTGATCGTTAGCGCGGGCACGCTGGCCTTTATAGTCCTCTACAACCTAACCAATATCAATATCGCGGAGCGCGAGCGCGAGCTTGCGACCATTAAGGTGCTCGGCTTCTACGACGGGGAAGTTTCCGCTTATATCTACCGCGAAACCGTTCTGCTCAGCGTCATCGGGATGGCGCTTGGCCTTGCCCTGGGCGTTGTTCTGCATACGTTTGTCGTGCGCACAGCGGAGATTGACGCGGTTATGTTCGGCCGCAGCATCTATCCCCTCAGCTTTGTATATGCCGGACTGCTGACTTTGGCGTTTACGGCGATCGTCAGCCTGTTTATGCACAAAAAACTCAAAAAGATCGACATGGTGCAGAGTCTGAAATCCAATGAATAGAGGCAGGCCCCTGACAGGGAAGATTAGATACGCGCCTGCACAGAGCTGTACGGCGCGGAGCATGCGTATAAAAGGAAAACGACAAGCCGTCGTTGATGGCTTGTCGTTTTTTATGAATGATATTACTGAAGCTTTTCAAGCTCGCGCATCCACAGCGCGCTGCTTGCATCGCTCGGCATACGCCAGTCCCCGCGCGGCGACAGGGAGACAGAACCGACTTTTGGGCCGTCCGGCAGGCAGGAGCGCTTGAACTGCTGTGCGAAAAAGCGGTGGTAAAACACCTTCAGCCACTGCAGAATTTCGCCGCGCGCATATGTCCCTTCAAACGCATAGCAGGCGAGGGCGAACACCTTGGCGGGTGCAAATCCCCAGCGTACGACGTAGTACAGGAAAAAGTCATGCAGTTCGTACGGACCGATAATGCTCTCTGTTTTCTGTGCGATCTCGCCTTCATCCGGCGGCAGGAGTTCGGGACTGACAGGCGTGCCGAGGATGTCCAGCAACGTCTCCTTCAGCGCCGCCACGCCGCACGATTCTGCGTAATCGCGCACCATATAGCGAATGAGCGTTTTGGGAATGGACGCGTTTACGCCGTACATGGACATATGGTCGCCGTTAAAAGTGGCGAATCCGAGCGCAAGCTCCGACAGGTCTCCGGTGCCGATGACGAGCCCCTCTTCCTGATTAGCTATGTCCATAAGCACCTGCGTACGCTCACGCGCCTGGCTGTTTTCATAAACGACGTTCAGGTCCGCCGGGTCGTGGCCTATATCCTCAAAATGCCCGAGCACAGCTTTTGTAATGTCCACGTTCCGGGTGCTTACGCCGAGCAGGTCGCAGAGGGCCTGCGCGTTTGTCCGGGTCTGTTTTGTCGAACCGAAGCCGGGCATGGACACGGCGACAACGTCTGTGCGCGGCCGCGCCATCAGGTCCATTGTCCGAACGCAGACGAGCAGGGCAAGGCAGCTGTCCAGCCCGCCGGAGATGCCCAGTACAGCCTTTTTGGAATGGGTGTGGGTCAGCCGTTTTTTGAGCCCGTGCGCCTGTATGGTAAAGATATCTTCACAGCGTCGGCGGCGCAATGCATCGCTGTCCGGCACAAAGGGGTTGCGTTCCACCGTCCGTGTCAGAATAGTGGGGGTGAGCGCGCAGTGGAAGGGGACGATCGTATATCCTTCGCCGCCGGCCGGGAAGATGTTAAGCCGCCGGCGTTCCTCCGCGAGTTTGCAGACGTCTATTTCCGAAACGGCGCAGCCGTCGGAGAAGGGCGGCGCCTGCGCGAGAAGCGCGCCGTTTTCCGTGATCAGATCATGGCCTCCGTATACGAGGTCCGTCGTGGATTCACCCATACCTGCGCCCGCGTATACGCAGCCGCAGACGAGGCGCATGGACTGTGCGGCGAGCAGTCCGCGCCGGTATTCGTCCTTGCCTACGGTTTCACTGCTGGCGGCGGGCTTTGCGATAATCGTAGCGCCGGCGGCGGCGAGGCCTTCGGCGCCCGGCCCGTCCGACCACGGCTCCTCGCCGGGTTCCACACCGAAAGCGAACTGCGGCAGCGAATCATGGCGGAAGATCAGGCGCGTTCCAAACGGTATATCCGCCCCGTCAATCCGTATCGTAATGTTGCCTTCCGGCGCGGAACGGAAGTGGCGTGATTCGTCATGCTCGCCGTGTCCCGGCGGCGTCTGTTTGGGAACGACGCCCAGTATCCGTCCGTTCTGTACGACCGCGGCGGCGTTGTACAGAACGTTTCCCACGCACACGGGCAGGCCCGCCACCGTAATCATGTCGCTGCCCGCGCTCGCATCGCGTATGCGCAGCAGTTCGTCCATGGCCGCCGCAATCAGCGCCTGCTGAAAAAAGAGGTCGCCGCAGGTATGCGCCGTAATGCCGAGCTGGGGTGTGACAAGCAGAGCCACCTGTTTGCGCGCCATCCGCTCCATCGCCTCGATAATCCTGTCCGCATTGTAGCGACAGTCCGCGACTTTTACGTCGGGCGTGACGCCCGCGACCTTGATAAAACCATTTTGCATGCGAAGCAATCCCTTTCTGCACCGCGATGAAACCCTGTATCACAAAAATTTCATTTTGGTTCATAAATGTCGTTAATATTCTTTATTATACCTTCAATTATGCTTTAATACAAGCAATTTCCTTCTTTTTTCAAAAAGGGACAGGTGAAAATACGTTTCTTAAGGGAACTTGACACGCCATGGGATGTTCTATATAATGAATTTATATAGAGCGGACTGATTCGCTTCGGAAAAAAAGTGACAGGGAGTGAAAATTATGGAGTATTGCGTGCATTGCGGCTCCGAGATACCGGACGACGTGGACCATTGCATTGAATGCGGCGCAAAGCGGATGGAAGGCCGTCCTGCGACGTTATTGGAACGGCCTGCGCGTCCGCAACAGCCCAGGGTAGATGAAACGCTCTTGGAGCAGACAAAGGGCCTGTCGCGGACGTATGATCTGGAGCCGGACGATGCGGAGTACGGGGATGAAGCGTACGAGGAATACGATGAAACGCTCGGAACCGGAGGTTTTTTGGGTTCTCTGCTGTTAATGAGCATACCCGTCGTCGGCCTGCTCATCGGTCTGATCTGGGCTTTCGGCGGCAGCAAGCGCGTGAGCAGGCAAAAACTTGCGCAGGCATATCTGCTCTTTGTCCTGATCGCAGCGGCCGTCGCGGCGGCGTGCATTTTCCTTTTCAGCTCCTATCTTGCGCCGCAAATGGAACGGGTGCTGACCGCGTTGCTGGAACTGATAAAATAGTGCAGAAAACGGACAAGAAGCGCGCTGTGCGCGCCTCTTGTCCGTTCGCATGTCTGTTGCGTTGCGTATGTTCTGGACAGCGTTGCTAGGTACTGGGACGGGGAATTAGTTGCAGCACATCATCAGCACAAGCACAATCCCGACGAGAAGGACCCAGTTCATACAGTTATCTTCAAAAATATTGCAGCCTGACATGTGTAAATCCTCCTTTGTTTGATACACTATATCATATGCGGACCTGCGTTTTCTGTGCCTGCTGACTTTTCCCGTTACATACCTGAATGCGGAAGCCTTGTATTCCGCGCAGGGTTATGATACAATAAAAGAAAACCCGGCAGTATGCGGCCGTCCGTTTTTCCCGGAGCGGACGGCCTTATTAAGCTCTTGGAGGAGGCCCCTGGATGAAGAGGTGGATCCTGCTGCTGTTCGCCGCCGCGGCGTGCCTTGCCGCGTCCGTCTGTCCGGTATCTGCAAGCGATACCGCCAGCGCCGGCTACAGCATAACGGAATATGATATGGACGTTGCCGTGCATGAAAACAACGTCTATACGGTGACGGAAACAATCGGCGTACTGTTCCAGGACGGGCCGGTCGCCCAGCATGGGATATACCGAAACATACCCGTCGTAACGACCCTCAAGCGTACGATTGGAGATCGGCAGGTTAACAAAACGCACTACGCGCTGATTACCGATCTGGAAATTTC
>USJY01000059.1 GCA_900555065.1 uncultured Eubacteriales bacterium | reverse complement strand
ACCTCGACCCCCACATCGGGGAAGTGGGCCATGATGTCCCGGGCAAAAGCCATAGCGGCCTCGTGCTCCACCACCTGGACGCTCACCGGCGCATTCTGCTGGAAGTCGTAGACCACGGAACCGTTGAACAGCACTGCCGGCGCATTGAGCTGCAGCCTGGGCATAAAAAATTCCATGGCCCGCTTGACCCGGCCTGTGGCCACGGAAAACCGGCCGCCCTGCTCCATAAAGTAGCGGGCGGCCTGCACATTGGCCTCCCCCAGCTGGTGGTCGGTGCCCAGCAGCGTGCCGTCCATGTCCGACAAGATCATCACACCGTCAAATCGTCCCATTTTCGTCTCCTCCTATTCCTCTGGCCGCAGCCGGGCCAAAAAACCGGCAAAATCCGGCGGCAGCGGCGCTTCTACTGTCATCTGCCGGCCTGTGGCAGGGTGCACGAACGTCAGCCGCCGGGCATGCAGGCACTGGCGGCCCAGACCGGACCGGTCCGCCCGGCTGCCATAGACCGGGTCGCCGGCAATGGGGTGGCCGATGGAGGCCAGATGCACCCGGATCTGGTGAGTGCGTCCTGTCTCCAGCCGGCACTGCACATGGGTGTAGCCCTGGTAGCGGCCCAGCACCCGGTAATGGGTCACCGCCGGCCGGCCGCCAGGCACCACCGCCATTTTTTTGCGGTCGGCCCCGCTGCGGCCGATTGGCGCGTCGATTCTTCCCGCAGTCTCCGGAAGCCGGCCCGTGACCACGGCCTGATAGACGCGCTCCATGGTGTGCGCCTTGAGCTGTGCGGACAGGCGCTGATGCGCGCGGTCGTTTTTTGCGATGACGAGCAGGCCGCTTGTGTCCTTATCGATCCGGTGCACGATACCCGGACGCTGCACGCCGCCGATACCCGAAAGATCGCCGAATCGGGCCAGAATCGCATTGACAAGCGTGCCGTCCGGATTGCCTGCGGCAGGATGGACCACCATTCCCTTCGGCTTATTGATGACGGCGAGAGATGCGTCCTCATAGACGACGTCGATCGGAATCGACTGCGGCTGTGCGGCGAGAGGGACCGGATCGGGCAAAGATACCGTCACCTCATCACCGGCGCGGACCAGGGCGCGCTTTTGCACAGGCGCGCCGCCGAGCAGGACGCAGCCCGCGTCGCACAGGCGGGCCGCCTGGGTGCGGGAGACGTCATCCAGAACACTGGCCAGATACGAGTCGATCCGCCGCCCCTGCTGCGACTCATTCACGCACAGATGAATCGTCCGCATAACCGGGCTCCTTCGCCTTTTTCGTATGGCTTTTATCGATAAAGAGATAAGTGATTAAAAACCAGACGCCGCCGACGGTAATGAAAACGTCGGCTATATTGAAAATGGCAAAATTGATAAGACGAAAATCAAACATGTCGACCACAAAGCCGTATAAAAACCGGTCGATCAGATTGCCCAAGCCGCCGGCGGCCACAAAGAGCAGCGGAAGCTTGTAGGCTAGCCGGAGCTTTTTAAAAAAGACCAGATAAAGCAGTATGACGCTCAGCACGGCTGTGATGGCAATAATAATCCAGGTGTGATTGCGCAGAATGGAAAAAGCAGCGCCGGTGTTTTCCGTATACGTAAGATGGAAAACGTCCTCAATTACGGGTATGGTTCCGACCGGCTCCAGTACGACGAGCGCCCAGACCTTGACGGCTCTGTCCAGAATCAATATCCCAAACAGAATAAGTATGGATGTTATCATTCCGCCCTCTCTCCCACCGATTTATACGCAAAGCTGAGTAATCCGATCAGGGATTACTCAGCAGCATCGGTGCTTATAAAGTCGTTATTGGATCAGCCAAAGTTGATGGAATTGAACTTTTCGTCGTCCTCTTCAGGATCTTCTTCCGGCAGCGCCGCTTCGGCTGCCTCTGCCACGGCAGTTTCCTGTTCCGCTTCCGCATCCGCAGACTCGTCCTCCGCATCTGCGGGTACGATCTCCAGTTCGCGGACTTCCTCTTCCTGCTCGGGCTCCGGCTTCTCATAGTTGGGCAGGGCGGAAATGATCTCGATATGGGACTTATATGTAGTGAGAAGCTGGCTCTTGAAGTCGTTGACTTCTACGCGAATCATTTCAAAGTGCGCATTTGCATCCGCGACGCGCTTCTCGGCCGTGTCGACCATTTCGGTCGCAACCCTGTTCGCTTCGCTGATAATCTGCTCCGCACGGGCTTCCGCGTCCGTAAGAGACTTGTTCACAAGCCGCTGCGCATCGACCAGCGCATCCTTGATATAGTCCTCATCTTTCCGATACTCCGCGATTTTTTCTACCAGCACGGTGATCTTCTTGGTGAGGGTTTCGTTTTCTTCCGTCAGTTGTTTATAGTCAGCCGCAATGCGATCGAGAAAGGCATCGACTGCCTCACATTTGTAGCCGCCAAAGGCCGCCTTTTCCAGTGGGTATTCCTCAATGTCTTTCGGTGTTAACATGTGAATCGTGCACTCCCTTACCTCATATGAATTTATTTATGATTACGTGATAACGTCCCTTTCCGGTCATACGCCCGTCAAAGGTGAAAAGGTATTTGCCGCTCCCGCGTACGGATATCCGGCATTCATCCTTCAGTCCGAAGGCGGGATTTGTTATATTAACCGCATCCACAAACACCTTTCCGCTTTTGATCAGATCGGCGGCCACGGCGCGGCCAACGCCACAGCAAAGGCCGACGACGCTGTCCAGCCGCAAAGACGCGACTGTTCCGGCAATAGTTTTGTATTCGCGGATAATATCCAGCTTGTCCGGCGCGTCTACAGAAAAACACTGCACCGACTGCCTTCCAACGCGCGTAAGTTCATCCAGTATCAACGCGTCGGCCGGAGGCAGCACAAAGAGGACCTGTCCCGCGCCTGTCCTTATAATATCACCAATTCGCTCACGTTTCAAGCCCAAAGCTAAAACTGATCCCAAAATATCCCTATGGGACAGGGAGTCATGACTCTGAATACGCACTGCACGGACGGGCGGAACAGCGGGCTCGTCCGGCTCTCTGTACAGCACTGCGACGCTGCGCTCGCCGTCCGGATAGCCGCTGAAAAATCGGACCTGCACGCCTTCCCTGCCTGCTACCGCCGATACGACCGCCTGCTGCCTTATATCACAAAAGCCGGTATACGGCTGCCCGCCGTCCCATACCTCGCCCACAAGGTCCAGGATATGGGAGGCAAAAATGCGCTCTTGTTCTGAAAACTGCCGCAAAAACGCCTTACGGTCGCCCATATCACAAAATCATCCTGAGAACAGAAATAAGCAGCAGTACGACAACGGGAGAAAAGTCGACCGGCATACGCGCCAGCGCCGGCACTTTCTGCAGCAGGCGGCGAACCGGTTCCAGAATGGGATTTGTGATAAGCGCGAGCACGTTATAGACTTTATACAGCAGCTCGCTGCCCGCCATCATGACAAAAAACGAGAGCAGCGCGCGCACGACGATCATAAGCGACAGGATATCCAGCAGCGAATAGATGATAAAACGAACAATCTGATATGCGCCCATTATAACATAAAGGAATCTGACTCAATCCGATCCAGGCCTTCCCCCGAAAATTCGGAGCCGCCGGGGATGATCAGATATGTGCCGACTGATACGTTTTTGATCTGCGCGCCAACTGCATAGGCCGTGCCGCTGAGAATATCGATAATTCTTCTGGCAAGGTCCTTCCCGGTCCCCTCCAGGTTCAGCACTACGGTCTTTTTGGCAATGACATGGTCCGCAATAGAAATGGAATCGTCAAACTTCTCCGGACGCACCAGCACAAACTGCGGGCCGGTTCCGGTATACGGCTTTGTCTGCGGACGGGGGTTGCGGGCGGCGGAGTTGATCGTCTCGCTGATATCGAGGCTATCTTCTTCCTGCACTTCGTCTTCATACTCCATATATTCGTCGTCGTCAATTTCTCCGCTCATCATGTTCTTGAGCTTATCAATCACACCCATGTTTATCCTCCTACAATTTACGGCCTTCCGCCAAAGATGCCCGTCCCGATCCGGACGAGGTTCGCACCGTGCGCGATCGCCTCTTCAAAATCACCGGTCATCCCCATAGACAAAAAGCTCATAAAGATATTATCTTGCTTTTTGCTCCCAATGTCAATAAATAACTCATACATTCTGTCAAAAAATGTGTGAATTTTCTCGTCGCCCCTGTCAAGTTTTGGCAAAACCGACATCAATCCGCATATTTTCAGATGGCTATATTGTGCAAGCTGCTGCACGGCGGCATTCATCTCCTCCGGCGCAAAACCGTACTTGGACGCTTCGCCGCCGATGTTGACTTCCAAAAATACATCCATGGTACGGCCCAGCAGGCCCGCCTGCCGGTCGATTTCCGCAGCGAGGCGCACCGAATCTACGGATTCGATGCAGTCGACCTTATCTATAACGGTTTTCACCTTGTTCGTCTGCAGATGGCCGATAAAATGGACGGAACACCGGCCCCTGATTTCCGGGTATTTGTCCGCCAGTTCCTGCGCTTTGTTTTCGCCTACCACCTGGATTCCGCAGCCGATCGCTTCCAGAATCCGCGCGGGTTCGACCGTCTTGGTGACGGCGACAAGCGTGATATCGGACGCGTTGCGGCCGCTGCGTTGCGCCGCCGCCGCAATGCGCCCCCTTATGTTTTCGATGTTCTCCCGAATGGACATAGGCAACTCCTAACCCTACGACGGTTTGACGATCTTGCCGTCGTACAAATCCCTACCGGCGACGACCACGTCGTCGTTTGCAACGAGCGACGAGCCTTCGGCGGCTTTGATAATGACGTATTCATCGGCGGAATAGACGATATCCACCGCTGCGAAAGCGACGATTTTTCCCTTGAGCACATATACGCCGACGACATTGTCTACATAGCGTATCGCGTCCTTGCTGACGCGGTAGCCGCTGTAGGTTTTTGTGACGACCTCTATAGGCTGACAGCGGGCGGATGACAGCATTTCCAGCTTACGGATACTGGATATGACGACCGCCTTCTTCCCGTTTTCGGCGGCGGATACGGAACGGACTGTTGCCTGTACCGTTTCATCCGAAGTTTCGGGAAAGCGGACTGTAATGGAATCGCCTTCCTTTAAGTCCTGGTCCTCCGGCACGGTGAAGGCGTAGGTCCATTCAAATCCTTCCACGACTGCGCCGACATAGCCTCCCGCCGGCTCCTCCGAAAAGGAAAAGGCCATCATCTCCTGCAGGCCGCTTGGAGTGATCCCTTCCAGCTTGTCCGGCGTAAAAACGCCCTCCGCACCGTCATACCCGGAGGTAAAATAGCCGGAGACAGGCGCGACGACCGACTGCAAAACCCTTCCGCTGCCAGACGTCATTGCGTTGAGTTCCTGTTCCAGCGCGTCGATCTGCTCCTGCGTCACCTGCGCGCTTCCGTTAATAATGGCGCGCTTGTTCATAAGCCGTTCCAGCTCGCGCAGCTTTGGCTGGGCCGATTCGGCACTGCCCGAATCAGAATCGTCCAGAATGCTGTATATGGTCTGGTTGATCTGCTCATCGAGCCTTGTGATATCATAGTCGAACAGGCTTCCCGCCTCGTATATGTCCTTCAGGCTCTCCAGCTGCAGCTCAAGCCCCCGCACTTCCTCTAAAAAGGCGGTGTCGCCCGAATCCTCGTAAATGACCGCTATTCTATCTGAAAGAGCCACCTTTTCCCCGTCGGACACAGCGTAGTCGCAGCCGCCGGCATAATCCGACTGGATGACGCGCTCATTCCGGAAAAACATGCCCTCTGACGAGATCTTCTCCTCGGTGGTATACTCTCTGAGCCGGGCGACCTCCACGTCCTTGGAAAAAAGACCGACCACCTGCACGGCCGCGTATACGACCAGGACCAAAATCAGCAGATACATCAATATTCGATTGACCAGCGGCTGCTTGCCGACTTTACTTGCCATGCTTTTGCGCTCTCCTATACCACTTGTTCGGTTTGATTCGATCCGCTCAGAATTGCAACCGGTCGCTCCGGAATGATGGTAGACAGCGCGTGCTTGTACACAAGATTCTGCTGGCGGTTGCACTCCAGCACGACGACAAAGTTGTCAAAACCCTTCACTGTGCCGCGCAGTTGTACGCCGTTTGTCAAAAATACCGTGACCGGAATCCTGTCCCTTCTTACCATGTTGAGAAATACATCCTGCAATACAATATTTTTGTTCATGTTTCTACCTCCTTCGTTTGCGGATATTATATCATGTACTTACAAATTTTTCCAGCATTTTTTGCGCTTTGTCGAAAACTTTTTCCCGCCCATCTCCGGCTTCGAGCCAGACGATCGACGCGTCGCGCTGAAACCAGGTGAGCTGCCGTTTCGCGTAGTTGCGGGAATTTTTCTTGATGCGCGCGACTGCGTCTTCCAGCGTAACGGCGCCCGCGCGGTAAGCGGCCAGCTCCTTATAGCCGATCCCCTGCATGGCCTGAGCAGCGGGGCTGATTCCCTGTGCCAGCAGGCCGTCCACCTCATCCAGCAGGCCGCGTTCCAGCATGGCGTCCACCCGCCTGTCAATCCTGCGGTAGAGCTCCTGCCGGTCTGCATACCGGAGTCCGATTTTCACGCTGTCGTACAGCGGAGGCCGCCTGGACTGCGCCGAGAGCTCCGCCATGGTTTTTCCCGTAGCCCTGATAAGTTCCATCGCGCGAATCACGCGCTTTACATTATTCGCATGCGTCTTTTCCGCATACTGCGGATCCAGTTCCCGGAGCCTGGCATGCAGCGCGGCCGCGCCGCGTTCCTGCACATACTGCTGCAGAGACGCACGATAAGCCGGATCGGCCTTCTCGCCCACGAATAACGTGTTTCCAATCAGGCTGTCAACGTACAGGCCGGTACCGCCCGCGACGATGGGAAGGCGGCCCCGCGACAGGATGCCGGCGACAGCGCGTCCCGCATCCCTGCAGTAATCCGCGACGCTGTACGCGCCGTCGGGCGGAACGACATCGAGCATATGATGGGCAACGCCCCGCATCTCGGCCTCGGTGACCTTGGCCGTGCCGATATCAAAGCCCTTGTAGATCTGCATGGAATCGGCGGAGACTACCTCTCCGTCAAAACGCAGCGCCAGCGCGACTGCGAGATCGGATTTTCCCGACGCCGTCGTCCCGACGACGCATACGAGTTTCATTTTCTCCCTCCTGCGCTCACGCGCGCTTGAACATTTTTTCGAGCTCGTACTTCGTGAGCTTGGCTTTCACGGGCCGTCCGTGCGGGCAGAACTGCACCTCGCCGCTCTGCACCTTGTCGACGAGCACACGCAGCTCGCTTAGGTCGCTCTTCCATCCACCCTTGATGGCCG
>USJY01000058.1 GCA_900555065.1 uncultured Eubacteriales bacterium | reverse complement strand
TGCTCAAGCGCTATATCGCCGAGAAATACCATAAGCCCGGCGAAGCGTTTCTGGGGCTGGTACACCGGCTGGACCGACCAGTGGGGGGAACCATGGTGTTCGCGCGCACGTCTAAGGCGGCGAGCCGCCTATCCGAAGCGTTCCGCACGCACGCGGTGCAAAAGACCTATTTGTGCGTGGCGCGCGGCGCAATCGCCGCGCCCATGAAACTCACGGATTATCTTTTGAAGGACGAACACACCGGCATGGTGCGCGTGAGCCCCGAAGGCAAGCTCGCGCGGCTCGTCAGCGAGCCCATCGCGCAAAAGGGCGGCTTCACGCTGCTGCGCGTGCGCCTGCTCACGGGCCGGCCGCATCAGATCCGCGTGCAGCACGCGCACGCGGGCCATCCCCTGTGGGGCGACGCGCGCTATGGCAACGGCAAACCCGGCGAACAGATCGCTGTGGACGGCGTGGTCGTCGAAGGCCAGAGCGCTGTGGACGAGTCGATGCTGACCGGCGAAAGCATGCCGGTCGATAAGACGGTCGGCGACGCGGTCACGGGCGCGACGATCAACAAAAACGGCTTTTTGCGCGTCGAGGCGCGCAAAATCGGCAGAGATACCGCGCTGTCGCAGATCATCCGCGCCATTGAGGAGGCGCAGAACACCAAAGCGCCGATCGCGCGCACGGCCGACAAGGTCGCGGGCGTGTTTGTACCGGTCGTGATGGGTATCGCGTTGCTGGCCGCCGTGGCATGGGCGCTTGCCGGCAAGGATCTCGCCTTCTGCCTGACCGTATTTATCGCCGTGCTCGTCATCGCCTGCCCCTGCGCGCTGGGTCTGGCCACGCCCACCTCGATTATGGTCGGCACCGGCAAGGGCGCGAAAAACGGGATCCTGTTCAAAAACGCACAGGCGCTTGAAACCATTCACAAGCTCGACAATATCGTGTTCGACAAGACCGGCACCATCACGGAGGGCAGGCCGCAGGTGACCGACGTCGCAGCCTTCGGCATGGACGAGGCTGCGCTGGTTTCCCTGACGGCCGCCGCGGAAAAGAAATCGGAGCATCCGCTCGGCGCGGCGATCGTGGAATACGCTGCGCGGACCGGGGCAGAACAGGCAGAAGCTGAATCCTTCGCTTCGGTAACCGGCAACGGGATCCGGGCCATAGTGCGCGGCAAAACGGTACTGGTCGGCAAGGCGGGTTTCCTGCGCGACAACGGCGTGGACGTCGCGCCTGCGGCGCAGACGCTGGAGGCGTATGCAGGCGAAGGGAAAACGCCGATTTTGACCGCGGTGGACGGTACGCTTGCCGGCGTGATCGCCCTTGCGGACGTCATTAAGCCGGACAGTGCCGAAGCCATTCGGAAACTGACGCAGGCGGGCGTTCGCGTCTATATGCTCACCGGCGACAACCGCACGACCGCCCTGGCCCTTGCCAAGCAGGCGGGGATTGCGCCGGAGCACGTTATTGCCGAAGTGCTGCCGACTGAAAAAGCGGAAAAGGTCAAAGCGCTGCAGGCGGAGGGCACGACCGCTATGGTCGGCGACGGGATCAACGACGCGCCCGCGCTCACACAGGCGGACATCGGCATCGCCATCGGAAACGGGACCGACATCGCCATCGAGGCCGCGGACGTAGTGCTTGTCAAAAACAGCCTGATGGACGTGTACCGGGCTGTGCGACTTGGAAAGCTCACCATCCGCAACATCTATCAAAACCTGTTTTGGGCCTTTATTTACAACTCGCTTGGCATACCCATCGCGGCGGGGCTGCTCTATCTGTTCGGCGGGCCGCTGCTCAACCCCATGCTCGCCGCAGCGGCTATGAGCCTGTCTTCCATCTCGGTTGTGACGAACGCGCTGCGCCTGAACCTTTTGAAAATAGACAAATGAGCGGCGCGGGCTGTCCGCAGTTCGGGAATATCCCAGCGGCATATCCGTGACGGTTTCAAAGCGGGAGAGCCTATCCCCCGCCAGGCGTCCGATTTAAAAAGCAGCGGGAAACGGCGTTTCGTTTCCCGCTGCTCTTTTTTCCAGGCCGGCAAAAGACGCAAAACCGGCCGTTTCCCACCGTCCTGTTTTCAAAAACGTTCGGGGCGCGGATCGCCCCGAACGTTTTATTTGAACAAAAATTCAAGAAAGTCCGGCACCTCTATTTCGGTATTGAACAGGACGATTTTCTTGCCGCCGTCATCTGTTCCCTCCGTTGCGAATACGGTCTGGTCGTTCATATATCCGCTCGTGGATTTTGAGCGAAAGTCGACGAGCAAAACCATTATGAGAAACATAAACACTACAAAGCTCACGATAAACGCGCCCAGAAACATCCTTGCCTTTGTACGCATACGTATTCTTTCCTTTCCCTATCCTCCGTTTTCATGAATCAGCTCCGCAAGCGCCGTGCCGACAAGCACGCCGGCGCGCTTGGCCTCGGTCAGCGTGTTGCCGCAGGTGCCCACCTCAAGCAGCGTCGCGCCGTTCGAAAGGTGCGCGTTGTAATGCGAGGTGCGGATCAGCATGGGACGGGTGATGCCCGGGTACTTCTGCTCAAGCCGGTCGCACAGCGCGATACTGAAGCGCAGATTGTCCTGCCAGTGGTCGTTTGGCTCGCCTACGCCGACGACGGCCATGACCTGGGCGACCTGCATCCCGTCCACTTCAACCACCGGCCGGTATTTGACTTCATTCTCCGAGACCATGGAGTCCCTATGTAGATCGATCACTACCTTGATTGTCGGGTATTCTTCCAGGTACTGTTCGATCGACTTGCGGGAATTAGTATACGCGTCGTTATAGGATTCGTCGTGCAGTTTGTCGCAGTGGATCGCCTCCACGCCGAGCGCGCTGAGCGTCTGCTCTAGCACTTCTCCGACTGCGACGACGTTGCGGCTTACATCCTTGGTGTTCATGGACTGATTGGTATAGTATATATCGCCCGTCGTATTGAACGCTTCGCTGCCATGGGTGTGATATATCAATACCTGAGGCCCTTCCTCCGCCGGTTTAAGGCTGAGGTTCAGCTTTTCTCTCATCAGGCTGTCCGGGTCATATGTCTGTTCGCTCTGGTTGCGCATGAACACGTTCGACCAGCGCTCGTCGCCCGACGAATCGCTCGGGTGCAGGTTGATCGCCTGTACTTCCCTTGTGTACTGCGCCAGCGTTTCGTCTACGGGGGCGAACGTCTCGTCTGCCGCAAGACTTTCCAGTATCTCCGTATAGTCGGCGGGCGTTTGCTCCGCCGGGGGCGTCTCCGGCTCGCCCTCATAGAAATACTCCGTAAATCCAGAACTTAGAAATCTACTGTAACTGCCGTACTCCCCTGAAAAAGAGGGCATGGCCAGCGCGACCATCACTTTGGGGCTGAGAATGCTTTCATTCGCATACACGCCGGGAAGGGACATGCCAAGCAGTGTGGAGGTTCCCCACGCGCCCGTCAGCAGATTGCCGACCACGGTAAGCCCCATCACGACGAAGCCCAGCGCGAAGGTCATGGAGAATACGTTCTTAATTCTTATATTTCCTCTGTGTTTCATAACCGGCTCCCGAATACAAACTGGATGGAAAGTCTCTTCCTTATTTGTATGCGGGACAAAGCCGGCTTATGACAGAAAACTCGCCATGTCTTCCAGCGTCAGGCTGGGATGCATGGCGCGGTTGATGGAATAGCCAAGCAGACGCGCCGCTTTCTGGATGATGGAGTCGACGTGCTTGGGCGTAACCACCAGGTTCATTTCATACGGCGACAGGCTCTGCCGGATCAGCTCGTATCTCGACTGATCCTGCTCGCTGCGGTCTGCGCGCGGATCCGAAACGTCGCGCCGGTTCTCCGCCTGTTCGACCACGTCGCAGGCCAGCGTTGCCGCGTCGATAACAGTCGGCATGCCGACGGCGATGACCGGGATCCCGATCGTCTGCTCGGAAATCTCGCTGCGGCTGTTGTTCAGGCCGCTGCCGGGCGTGATGCCCGTGTCGGACAGCTGCACCGTCGCCGCCAGACGCGACATCTTGCGCGACATGAGCGCGTCGATGGCGATGACGGCCGTAGGCTGAATCTTACCCACGACGCCCTTGATGATCTCGGCGCTCTCCACGCCGGTCTGGCCGAGTACGCCGGGCGAAATGGCCGCGACCTCGCCGAGCTGAAACTCCTTGTACAAATCGAGCATATTCTCCTTTATATGGCGGGTCACGACCACATTGGATACCGCCATGGGACCCAGCGCATCCGGCGTGACGGACGTGTTCCCCAGGCCCACGATCAGCAGCGTCGCATCTGCGCCGTCCGGCAGCAGCGCACGGATCTCCGCTGCGATCGCGTCGATCATCTGCAAAAGCGTATCGCCGTCCGCTTCGAGGATACCGGGACAGAAAACCGTGCTGTACCGGCCCGATTTGCGGCCGATCCGCTGCGCAGCCTGCTCAGTTTTTACCGTGATGCGGTTTACTTCGATATCGCCGCTTTTGACGTCCTCCGAAATTATGCCGTCGATCACGCCCTGCTCCGCCGCGGCCTCCATGGTCTCATAGACCAGGTCCGTCCTTATACTGATCAAATGGATCACCTCACAGGTATTTTTGACACGCAGGGATTTTTTATTCATTTTGCGAAAAATACTTGACATTTGAATGTGTATGAGGGTATAATAAAGAGCACTGGATTGATGAAAAAGGAGGTGTAAGGTTTGCCAAATATTAAATCGGCTAAAAAGAGAGTGATCACGTCCGCCAAGAGGGCCGCGCGCAACAAGGCGATCAAGAGTGAACTGAAAACCACGATCAAGAAATTTGATGCTGCGATTGCCGAAAGCGACAAGGCTGCTGTCGATACGGCGTTCCGCGAGGCCGTGAAAATGGTCGACCAGGCCGCCGCAAAGGGCGTTATCAAAAAGAACACCGCTTCCAGAAAAAAATCCCAGCTCGCGATCAGGGTCAACAAGGCCAGCGCGTAAATTACACCCTGTATACAATTTGAGTCCGGCTTGCGCCGGGCTTTGTTGTTTTGTCCGGGCATTCCTCAATTCGATATCACTGCCGGCTAAGCCGGCGGTTACCCGAACCAAGAACCAATAGGCAAAGGGCCGGTACGTTTCCGTACCGGCCCTTTGCCTGCATACGCGTATTCAGCGCCCGATATACTCCTTTGCGAACGCGCCCAGCCGCTGCAGGCCGGCGCGCAGCGCGTCGTCCGTCGGCGTGGAGAAGTTCATGCGGAAAGACTGGCTCCGTCCGTCCTCCTCCGGCAAAAAAGCGCTGCCCGGCACGACGGCAACTTTATGGTCGCGCACCGCGCGCGTGCAGAACTCCGGCATGTCCACGCCTTCCGGAAGCGTGCCCCAGACGAACAGGCCGCCCTCAAAGTCCTGGTAGGTGATCCCGGCGGGGCAGAGATGCTGTTCGACAAGCGCCACCATGAGCGCCGCCTTTTCGCGGTAAAGGCTGCGCAGAAAGTCGAGGTGGGCCTCAAAATCGTACTCGGTCATGTACACATGGCAGATCATCTGCGCGAGAATATTGGTATGTACGTCCTCGCCCTGTTTGGCAACCACCATCTTCTTCAGAATGGGGTCGGGGCAAACGGTGTAGCCGACGCGCAGACCCGGCGAGATGACCTTGGAGAAGCTTCCGACATAGATGACGCGTCCGTCCTCGTCAAGGGTCTTGATGCCGGGCACGTCCTCACCGCGGTAGCGCAGGTCGCCGTACGGGTTATCCTCAATTATCAGGATATTGTACCTGCGTGCGAGCTCGTAGACGGCGCGGCGCTTTTCGGCCGACATGGTCGCGCCCGTGGGGTTCTGGAAGTTGGGGATGGTGTACAGCGCGCGCACGTTCTTTTCGCTTTTCAGTTTTTGTTCAAGCTGATCCACATCCAGGCCGTCTCGCTGCATGGGCACGCCCACAAGGCGCGCGCCCAGGGACCGGAAACAGTTGAGAGATCCGACGAAGCTCGGGTCCTCGCACAGGATCACGTCGTCCGGGTTGCAGAGCACTTTTGCGGCCAGTTCCATGACCTGCTGCGCGCCCGTGGTGATCAGCACTTCGTCAAAATCACGGCCGACGCCGTACTTCTCCCGCATATACGTCTTCAAATGCGCGCGCAGAGCGGGATAGCCCTCCGTCAGGCTGTACTGCAGCGCGTCGATGGGGCGGGTGGCAAAAATATCGGCGCAGATGCGGGCGATCTCCTTGCTGGGGAACGCGTCCGGCGCGGGGTTGCCCGCCGAGAGAGACACGACAGCCGGGTCCGCCGCGTACTTGAAGATTTCACGGATCGCCGACGGCTTTAAGTTTTTGATCTTGTCTGAGAAAAAGTATTCCATTCCTATTGCTCCTCCTTCGCTTTGGCGAGATAGGCTATTGCCTTTTTATATCCTTCAAACCCCATACCGATATAGCGCTGCCGGCAGGCCATGCCGGTAAAGGATATGTTTCTGAATTCTTCCCGCTGCGCCACGTCGGTCAGATGCACCTCCACCGCGGGGATATCGACGGCCTTGAGCGCGTCGAGTATGGCGACGCTCGTATGCGTATAGGCGGCGGGGTTGATGACGATTCCGTCAAACATCCGGTATGCGGCCTGGATCCTGTCCACAATCGCGCCCTCGTGATTGGACTGGAAGCATTCAGTCTCCACGCCGTATTCGCGGCCGGCCGCCTCGATATACGCCAAAAGCTGCGCGTAGGTCTGCGCGCCGTACATGTCGGGTTCGCGTATGCCCAGCATATTGATATTCGGCCCGTTAATCACCAGTATTTTCACAAAAGTCCTCCTCTATTTCCGCTGCGCACGCCGCGATGGAACGCGCATTACGCACCTGCCTGTCGCACAGCGTGCGGTAAACGGGCGCGCGCGCGGCGTACATAACGGCGAGAGCGCGCGCGTCTGTGGACAACGGCCGGCCCTCGCGAGAAAGGGCGGACAGATCCCGCTCTATACAGTAAATACGCCCGTTCTGGCGCAGGCAGGCCTGATTTTCAGCCGAAAGCGGCGCGCCGCCGCCGGTCGCGATGACGACGCCGCTTTGCCGGCCTGCCTGCGCGACGGCCGCAGCTTCCAGACGCCGGAAAGCGGGCTCCCCGTCCTTTTCAAAAATTTCTGCAATCGTCCTGCTGGCGACGCGCTCCACCTCCATATCCGTATCAATAAGCGGCCGGCCCAGCGACAGGGACAGCGCGCGGCCTACAGAGGTCTTTCCGCAGCCCGGCATGCCGATGAGCACGATGTTGGACACGTCCCGGGCGAGCTTCCGGTAAACCGGCTCTGCAAGGCTCTCGTCCGCGCCGCCGCCGGTGAAGAGCCGCGCGGCCCGCGCCGCCTGCGCCACGAGCATGTACAGGCCG
>USJY01000057.1 GCA_900555065.1 uncultured Eubacteriales bacterium | reverse complement strand
CTTTTCCTTTCCGTTGTTCAATTCTCAAGGTCCACCGGTGATTGCTCACCGCCTGTACATCATGTGTCAGGAATTATAGTTTAACAAAAAACTTTTCATCTGTCAATAGTTTAACGAAAATATTTTTTCGTTTTCAGCTATTTCCGACACGGTTTGCACAGCCTTAAATAGTATATGCAGGAAAGCGTTTTTTGTCAAGATGTTTTTTCACAAATTATTTCAAAAATATTACCGCGGCGCCCGCGCGCGGGATGCCGGCCGCAAGCGCGCACGGACGGATGTGCGAATCCCATGCATGCGGAAAAGCAGCGCTTCGGACGATCGGCTTCACGACGGCCGGAAATGACCGGAGGCACAACCGCCGCAGCATGCCGCCCCCAAAAAGGGTTCATCGTCGCATTTACCAGTTTTTAATTTCCCGGATAAAGGCAGTGAGACGATCGGCTTCGCGGTTGTTTGCGTCCACGCGCGGATGGCCCTCGTTGCCGTACTCATGCCGGAATGCGTATACGTTCGAATCCCCGCTCTCATTGAGTTCACGAACCACGTTTTCCAGATTGGGGTACAGGTCGTCGATAATCAGGCCCATGGTGAAAATAATCGTGGCATCGGGATTCTTCGCTCGGATAGCCAGCGCAAAGGACTTTGCCGCCTGTTCGTATTTCTCAGGCCCGCTTTCCCCTTCGGCAAGCACGGCGTCCCGGTCGTTCGTACCGAGCGATACAATTACAACATCAGCCGGGCGGGAGAAATCCCATTCCCGCCTGGTTTTATCGTTAAACAGATCGGTATATGGATACAGGGACGGTACGGCCATATTGACGTCAATATCCGTCCGGATAGCGGACAACGTCTTCCACATGCCCCAGCCTGAAGCGCAGAGCATGTTGACGTCTGCATCCAGCTGACGTGCAACCTGTGCCGGATAGGTAAGATATCCGTCTTCGCAGGAGGGGTCGTACACTTCTTTATCGGCGGATGACAGTATGTCTATACCGCAGAGAATCGAGTCGCCGAACGCCTCGATCAGCCGCTCTTTCGGCGGCGGCGGGTCGAGCAGTTCTCCGCCCTCGGACAGGCGGATATCCGTGAGCGCAATCTGGTTATAGGCATTCTGCGTGGACTTGACGACTTTGACCGTATGTTCTCCTTCCGGCAGACCTTCCGCAACGGTTATCCACGCCGCGTCGCCCTTCATTACCTGAATTTTTTTGCCCAGTGAATGATCCTGCTCCCCGTCAATAAATACCTGGATGTAGGGACTGGCGTTGGGCATGGTGCGTGTTGTCGCCTGCATTTTCAATTCGGCGCCTGTACCGTGAAAGCGAAACTCGATTCCGCTCTGGGTCCAGCCAAGCATATAGGCGGCCCTATCCTCCAGATAAGCCACGCGCCCCAGAAAGCGAACGTTGTCGTCAGTAACGGCGATCGCACCCGCTTCCCGCGGCGCGGGCGACGCAGACGACGCGCTGACGGACTGGGAGGACTGACTCGCCCCGACGTCGGTTCCATACGACGCGGCGGGCATCTGTTCAGAACAGGCGGGCAACGACAGCAGGCTGGCGGCGGCCAGCAGCAAAGCGAACATTTTCTTAAAAATCCCCATAAAAGGCACCTCTCATGTAGAATGACGATACTCTTGAATGACAGCCGATCGCGGCTCCTTGATATTCTATATGCGATGCGAAAGCGGCATATACCCGCAAAGTCAGCGTACGGAGTCGGTCATCCGGCGGACGATCACGCCGTCCGTCTTCCGCTGCGCCGCCTTCCGATTCATAGCGCGCATGGCAACATACCACACGGCGATTCCTATAACGAATCCGAGCCAGACGGTGCCGACGCCGAACACAGTCCCGAATAGCACGCACAGACCTAAAATAAGCAAAAGCGGCAGGATATACACGACGAATGCAATTTTATACGGAGGTTTATCCGGCACCTCCACATACACCATGTCTCCGACCGGGTACTGCGCGGGATTTTCCGCCTGGATATACAGTTCGCGGTTCTGGCAGGCGCCGCAGCTTGTACAGCTATGGCCGCAGGCTGTGTCGCGCACAATTGCAACCTGTGCCTGGCCGCCCGATGTTCGCATGATTCTACCAAGCACTTCCATATCTATTGATCTCCTTTCCGGGACCGGACCCGTATGATCTGCTCCGCGACGGCGAGCCCATCCACGGCTGCGCTCATAATCCCGCCCGCATAGCCGGCGCCCTCGCCGCAGGGATACAGGCCGCCGATATCCGCGGATTGCAAGTCGTCCGCGCGCGGAATGCGGACCGGGCTGGACGTCCGTGTTTCCACTCCTGTTACCAGCCCGTCGGGATCCCGCATGAAAGCGTGCGTCGCGCCGAAGCGCGCTAGGCCCATATGCAGATACTCACAGACAAAGGCCGGTAAAATATCGTTCAGATTGGAAAACGCCGTTGCTCTGGGATAGGTTGGCTGAACGCGCCCGAAGCTTTTGGACGTGCGATTTTCCAGGAAATCGCCTGCGCGCTGCACCGGCGCGCTGTAATTCCCGCCGCCAGCCGCATAGGCAGCCTGTTCCAGCCGGCGCTGCAGCGCGATCCCCGCAAACGGGTCGCCGCTGAAATCCTCCGGCAAGACGGAGACGCAAAGGGCGCTGTTTCCGTTAACTCCGTCGCGCGCAAAGACGCTCATTCCATTTGTCACTACGCCTCCGGCTTCGCTTGCGGCGGCGACAACCTGGCCGCCGGGACACATGCAGAAGGAGTACACGCCGCGCTTTCCGCGACGGTACGACAGCGCGTATTCGGCCGGACCGAGCAGCGGATGCCCCGCGTACGCGCCGTACATGGCGTCGTCGATATCTCGCTGCAGGTGCTCGATACGCACGCCCACGGAAAAGGGTTTCGGCGCAAGGCTTACGCCCAGGGCCGCGAGCATATCGAACACCGGCCGCGCACTGTGCCCGCAGGCGAGGACCAGACAATCGGTTCTGATTTTTTCCACGCCGCCTGCGACGACGCCCGCGACCTTTCCGTTCCACACTTCAACATGGGTGACGGGAGCCTCGAATACGACCTCGCCGCCCCACGCTTCGATCTGCCTGCGAAGAGAGGAGACTACGCCGGCCAGCTTATCCGTACCCAGATGCGGCTTCGCAAGATAGAGGATTTCCTCCGGCGCGCCGGCCTCCACCATCGTCTGCAGCACGAAACGGCAGCGCGGGTCGCTGATCCGGGTCGTAAGCTTGCCGTCCGAAAACGTGCCGGCGCCGCCTTCTCCGAACTGGATATTGGCGGACTCGTCCAAATCCCCGCCGGAAAAGAACGCGTCGACCCGGTCGCGGCGTTTCTCCAGGCGCGCGCCGCGCTCAAGAACAAGGGGGCGCAGGCCGGCGCGGGCGAGCAGATACGCACAAAAAATTCCTGCCGGACCGAATCCGGCCACGATGGGGCGCGGCCCGCTTTCGTCCCAAACCGGGGACGACGGCGGCACATACTCCGCGACAGGCGACGCATCCGGGCCGCCGCCGGCCGGCATTTCGCCGGGGAAACCTATGGTATATACAAAGCTCGGCCGCTCCCTGCGCGCATCCAGCGCACGCCGGTACACAAACGCGCCGCAGGCCTTTCCGGGGGGAAGGCCCGCGCGCCGCGCCGCCTCATAAAAGGCGTCGGACGGCGCCCGATCAATGGGAAGCCGGATATTTTTTACGATAAACATGCTTTCTCCCTGTCACAGCCAACAGCTCCGCCAGGAGGACGCCTGGACGTCCGTTTCGGCGGAGCTGTTCTGCTTTCAGTTTATTTTGCCGACAGTTCCACAGCGGCTTCCTGCCGCGTGCCGTACACGCCGGCGTTGACGTTTGTGGGCAGGCTGAAGGTCACAGGAACCGATACAACGCCGGTCGTTACGTTGACATTGCTCAGATCGACCGTGGCGACGATATCCGACGCGCTCAGCTTATCCATCTCCGCCGCAAGGCCGCGCACACGAATGGTAAACTCTTCCGTGTTGAGCTTATACGAGACGTTCTCCGGAACGTTGATTACGCTCACGCGGGTCACGTTAAACGTTCTGGAAACATGATTTTCAAAACTGTAGGTGACGCTGACCGAAGTCGTGTCCGACCAGATCCGGTTGCTCAGTATATTCGGCAGCTCGTATTTTTGCGTCTTGGAGTATTCGATGCTGCTGGTGTCGACCGAATCGAGCGTGATCTGGTTGATATCGGCAATCAGGTCCTCCGGGCCGTAGATGATAATGGACGCGGGCTGGATATCCGCCTTGACAATCCCAAGATCGCTCCCGCCCATTGTATTTTTATACGTGACGGTAAGCGGCACTTCCTTTTCGACATAAACCGGAACGACGATATCCACCGCAGTCACGTTGGTCGTCACATACGGATTACTGACCGTATTGCCTTCGTTGTCATACAGCACCAGATCCATTGTCTCCGTCGCGGTCGACGTGCGCTTATCCAGATTGACTTCGTACACGAGGGTATCGCTGATATTTTCAAGCACGGACTTGGGGCCGGTCACAGTAATGCTTGCAGGGTTGGCCTCCAACGCGCTGCCAAGCCGATACCCCTCCGGGAGCTCGCCCATCGTCTGCACCGTGACGTCCACACTCTTCTCCTCGACCTCGTCAAAGGTGAGCGTGACAGACGTGACGGACTGATATATGATCTGGATACCGTTGTTCGTGCCAAAATCGATCTCCACGTCCAGGGTGTAAACGCCCGCCTTATCGATCGTACGCAGATCGACGGTGGCGCTTATATTGTTTTTGCGGAGCATGCTCACTTCCAGGACCGGTCACTTCAATATCCACCAGTTGCTCCTCCGGCGCGCTGGCAAGAGTCAGATTATTCCGCTGCGGGGTGCTGCCGTCCAGCGTAATTTCAATGGGGATTTTGGTAAAGGTCTGCGTGCCTTCCGGGTTATAGATTCCATTGTAGTAGAACCAGATGGCAAGCGCCGCCAAAAACGAGAGGGCGAGAAGAAAGATATTGCTGTGCCAGAAACGCTTTTTCGTTTTCATTGGTCTTTCTCCTTCCTCTTGAACAGCCCGAACAGGCCGCGCTTGTCTCTGTTTTGCGCGTTTGCCGGCATCATATGCTGGAGCAGCGCGGCTTCCAGCGTGTCGGAATTGAGGCGGCGGGTCAGGACGCCGTTGTGCGCCGTGCTGATTGTACCCGACTCCTCGGAGACGACCACGACAAGGCAATCCGAGTTTTCAGACATACCGATGGCGGCGCGGTGGCGCGTGCCGAGCTCGGAGGAAAGATCTATATTCCGCGTCAGCGGCAAAACGCAGCCGGCCGCGACAATCCGTGAATCGCGGACGATGGCGGCGCCGTCGTGCAGCGGCGATTTGGGGTAAAAAATATTGAGCAGAAGCTCTTCCGACATCTGCGCGTTCAGCACTGTGCCGGAGTTGACGATGTCGCCCAAACGCGTATTGCCTTCCACAACGATCAGAGCGCCTGTCCGGGTTTTGGACATCTGGACGGCGGCGCCCACGATCACGCGCACCGTGTTCTGTACTGAGCCGGAATCGGCGGAGGAGTCGGAAAAGATGGGCAGATCACTGATCTTACCGCGGCCCATTCGCTCCAGCAGACTGCGGATCTCGGGCTGGAAGATGATACAGATCGCGAGCACGCCGTAGCGCAGCACGCCCGATATGAACTGCGAGGTGACCGTCATTTTGAGCAGGCTTGCGAAAAGAGCGGCGATAAGCAGGACGACAAGACCCTTAATCAGCGGCGCCGCGCGCGTCTCGCGCAGGAACTTGATTACGATAAAAATGACGTATGTAACCAACAATATATCCAGCGTGTCGCTGAATATATTGAAGGATCTAAAAGTGTCGACAAACAATTCCCAAAAGTTGCTCATATGCGCTTCCCGCTCTTTTCAGTTTGTTTTCTTTATTTTACCACAAACCGGTGAAGAATAAAACAACTTTATATGATTTTTTTAAGAAGATAGGCCAGCTTTTCCATCTGCTTTTGGGCATTGAACATACCGACGCTCACGCGGACGGCGCCGCGCTCAAGCGTGCCGAGCTTTTTGTGCGCAAGCGGAGCGCAATGCAGGCCGCCCCGCACGCAGACGCCGCCCCGGTCCAGGTAGTCCGCGACTTCATTGGAGTGACGGCCCTTCACATTGAAGGCGAGGATTCCGGCGAAGCGTTCGTCCGGTTTGCCGGCGTACAGCTCTACGTGCGGCTGCATGGCGAGAAGCTGGTACAGATACCGTGTCAGCGCGAGTTCTCGCGACGCGACCTCTTCAATGCCGGCGGCGCGCACGGCGGCAAGGCCCGCGCGCAGGCCGGCGATAGCCGGCGTATTCAGCGTCCCCGCCTCGTAGCGCTCGGGCGGTTCGTCCGGCATATGCTGCTGCACGGACAGATTGCCGGAGCCGCCCGCCATCAGCGGTTCGGGAAAGACACGGCCGGAAAGGACCATAACGCCCGAACCCTGCGGGCCGTACAGGCCCTTGTGCCCCGGCGCGCAGAGGATGTCGATCGAGTCACGCGCAAGCGACAGCTCCTGGTTTCCCGCCGCCTGCGCGGCGTCGACCACGAAAATCAGCCCGTGTTCTTTTGCAAGCGCGCCGAGCCGGCGCACCGGCAGCCGCAAGCCGAGCAGGTTGGACGCTGCGGTGGCAATGAGCATTTTTGTTTCAGGACGGATGGCGCGACGGTAGGCCTCTACCGTCGCGTCGTCATCCAGCATGTTCACAGGGGCGACATCGTACCGGACGCCGGATTCGTGCAGGCGGTAGACCGGGCGGAGCACGGAATTGTGTTCCAGGTCGCTCATTACGACATGGTCGCCCGGACGCAGGCATCCGAAAATGGCGATATTGAGCGCATGCGTCGCGTTCTGTGTAAAGACGACGTTTTCCGGCGACGCGCCGAACAGTTCGGCCACGTCGGTACGGCAGGCATAGACCGTCTCCGCCGCGCGCAGACTGACCGCATGGCCGCTGCGGCCGGGGTTTCCGCCGTATTCCGTCACGGCTGTGCGCATGGCGGCCGCGACGGACGCGGGCTTTGGAAAAGATGAGGCCGCGTTGTCAAGGTATATCAACGGTCACACCTCCAGCGGGACTGCTTTGTGGAAGCGCACGCCGTATTCTTGAAACGCCTGCACTGCCAGTTCCGCATTTCTGGAATCGAGTGTCAGGCAATAGCTGCACCCCTGGTCCCCAAGCGAGGCGGCGGGCTTTTCCACCCGCGACCATATGCCCATGCGGGACAGCAGATCTCTTCCCTTATATGCATAGGTGACCGAGCTGCATAGTATGCAAGTTAAATGATTCATTCACATCACCTGTTTTTTTCTTAATCGTTACAGTATACGGGGCAATCACGGGAATTGACACGCGGCCTCATTATGCCGCGCGCGGTATTTACAACCTTCCCAT
>USJY01000056.1 GCA_900555065.1 uncultured Eubacteriales bacterium | reverse complement strand
ATAACGCCAAAAATATAATCCCTATCCATGTACCGGTCCTCCACATTCAATCTATTATTATTGTATGACCGGCAGTATGAAGTGTGCAAAGAGAATCCATGAAAAAAGGCGCCGGAGAATCCGGCGCCTCAACTGGTTTTTGGTGCGTTTCAGCCCTCGTACAACTGCAGTAGATACTCTTCCATGCAAAGGCCGCTGTCCTTGATTTTCTGGGCCATTTCAACACCGACCCAACGCACGTGCCAGGGCTCGTATTTGATTTTTGTCACCGGCTCTTTATCCTTGGGATAACGAAGGATAAAGCCGTAGTCGGCCATATGTTCGTCCATCCAGCGGTACTCTTCCGTCTGGTCGTATTCCTGATACAGCGTTCCCGACGCATCGGTGATATCCAGCGTAAGGCCGAGGTGGTGTTCACTGCTGCCCGGGTAAGCGATGCCGCGCGCCGTCGCCGCGATTGCATCTTCATGACTGAGGCCTTGATTCATTTGGCGTTCGACTTCATTGTTGAACAGTTTTTCCTGAAAAGTAAGCTCACGGTACCCGGAAATGACGTTCAGATATATGCCGTCCGCCTCTGCGGCGTCCAGCATCTGTATCACGGTATCGTAAATACGGACGTCCACGCCGTTGTCCTTAATGTAGTTCAATTCAAGCTTGAGGTCCTCGGAAATAGTGTACTCAGGGTTGAGTATCTGCGTCCACATATCCTCCAGCGGGATATCGCTCGGGATTACGCGCGGCACGCCCGGTTCGCCGAGATAGGCGAGCGGATTTTCCGCGGAGTACGGGGCGGGCGTGGAAGAAGATGCGGATGCGGAAGAGGATGCGGAAGCTGTTTCGGTTGCGGATGAACTTTGGCTTGTAGTTGACGAACTGTTCATGTTACTTTCTTTCCTCGCTTCAATTACAAAATATCCAATCGTGACTCCCACGAGTACGAGCACGATAAAGGTGAGCGAAACGACGAACCAGATATTCGGCTGTTTTCTTCTACGGGACATGTTTATTCCTCCAGCAATGCGAGAATGCGTTCAATGATGAGTTCGGGGGACAGCCCCGCCGCTGAAACGGTTCGGTCTGCATATTTGAGGTATAACGGCTGCCTGTGCAGATAGAGGTCGTACAGCGTCTCGTTTTTGGCCTGCACAACGCCGCGCGTACTGATATTCTTCAGGCGTTTTTCCAGCTCAGGGAACGGCACGTCGATATAAAAGACGGAACTGATCTCGCGCAAGTGCCGCATGCCCGCGTCGCTGTATACGGCGCTCCCGCCCGTAGCCACCACGGTATGCCGGGCGCTGAATCCCAGCAGCGTCCGCTCTTCCATCTCTTTAAAACGGTCCAGGCCGTTTTGGCGCAGAAGCACATGCAGCACGTCGCCGTATTGACGCTGCATCAGCAGGTCGGTATCGACAAAGTCATAACCCATTGTTTTTGCAAGCAGAACGCCGATGGTGCTTTTCCCGGCGCCAGGCATGCCAATAAGCGTAATGTTTTCCCTGTTCATGAGCCGGAGAAGATGGAGATGAACAGAGCGGGAAGTATCCAGAGGCAGTGGAAAAACAACATCTTTACAGGCGCAAACACCGTAGCCGTATTCTGCGTCAGCACAGTGAGCGCAAGGAATACGACAGCGCCCAGCAACAGCGCGACTGTCCGGATAATCACCGAGGCCTTTACGGAGGTAATGAGCCTGCGGCAGTTGGCGAGCGCGGCGGTAATTCCGCCCGCGCCGGTAATAGAATAGATTCCAGCCGGGTATTTGTCTTTGACCTCGTCGTGATGGTACAGGCGCTCGAATTCCTCTTTGTTCGCAATCTTGAAGTTGTGCGGGTCTGCGTCGTACAGTTCGGCCAGAAGGTCGGAGGTAATGTTGTAGTCCCGGGTCAGTATCATCATTTCAAAGTGGTCGGGGTTAATCTTGCGCAGGTTGTTGTAAATCATTTTGTTAGGTTTATAGGAGATCGAGAACACAGCCATCAGCTTGTAGCTGTCCGCAAACATAATGACCTGCCTGCCTGCGCGGCGGTATTTCTCCTCCAAATCCACCGTCGGCAGCTTGATGCCGCAATCGATGAGATACTGGCTGCTGCCCACAAAGTACTTGGTGTTGTTGATGACGCCGGAATACCCTTTGCCGGGCACCCAATCAAAGTCCCGGACAGGCATGAGCATTTCATGCTTGTTATCCAAAATGCTGAGGAACGCGCCCGCGACCGGGCTGCCGCTTGCATGAATGAGTGACGCGCTGTTGATGATCACGTCGTTGATTTTGTCGTTGCCATTGATCTTCATGGAGTGCACGACGATATTCTCCGGACGGAACAGGTCGTTGTCGCACACAACGAGCGTCGAAGTCTTGGAGAAGGACTGCGCTTTGGAATAGCTGACAACGGCGCTGCCGCTGCGGCGGATTCTGCCGGATACGGCGCGCAGGGGCAGGGAGTAGGCTATATCATAGCAGAACGGCGCGATCATGCAGAGCGCTGCGGCAAAAGTCGGGAATACCGCCGCCGCGCCGCCGGTCAGCGCGCTGACGACCACGGCGATCACCATCAGGCAGACAGCGGCCAGAATACTGTATTTGGAGAGGGTGTCGGCAAAGTTATTATCGAACGAGTTGTTGAGAAAGCGGGTAATAAGGGACACGGGCCGGCAGGAGGAAACCTTCTGTTTGTTGGAGTACAACTCTTTGAGCGAGTATCCGCCCGGGATGTCCACACACGCCGCCTTGGGCGCGTCAAAAGCGAGTATTTCAAAGTTTTTATATACGTTTTTGTAGTATATATGCTTACCGACCAGCACAAACACAATGGACAGGGCGGAGACAAAACTGTACATCGCCGTAATCTGCGGCGTCGTCACCATGACGTATATGCAATGCGCAACTGTTCCGAGCCATGCGAGAGCGGATAGGGACGAACCGGTAGGCTGCAACGTAAACAGTCCTGCAATGCCGCGGAAAATAATATTGTAGTTGATGATTCCGATAATAAGCAGCAGTGCCAGATTTGCGACAGCATAGTTAAACGGGTTGTCGATGCTGACCGCAGAGATTACGCTTCCGGTAAACGCCGGGAACAGGTTGAGCAGCGCAAGGGGGATCGCCAGTATCGCAGTAATGATCGCCTTGGTGGCGGACAGGCTCGTCTGGTAGAGCAGGTCCTGCTCGATTTCCGGTATGTCCTCGACTTCGTAAATATCTTCTATGCTCTCGTCATAAACTTCCGGTATTACCTCTGCGCTTTCCGCCGTTTTTCTCGCGCGCTTTTTCTTGCCGCCCGTTCCGGTCTGTTTGGTCAGCCCGTTTACAGAGGATGTGTCATACTGGAAAGTGGCGTCGGAAGCGAAGAAATTGCCTATTTTATTGAAAAGGGCCTGTTGTTCTTTGCTGATGGAAGGTTTCGGCACGGCTGTCTTTTCCATTACTTTCGAATTTTGTTTTTTCACGGCCGGCTCCGGGAATTTCGCCGCGGTGGCCTCTCGTACGGCGGCAAGGTCTATATAGCCGCTGCGCATTTTAAAATTCTCTTCTTCATCCTCAGTCAGGATCACGGGCAGATTCGACATCGCCTCCTGCACCTCGGCTGTAATCGGCGCGGCGCCAGCGCTGGCGTGCGCCTGTTTTTCGCGTTTGCTGTTGATGCTGCTCGCAAACAGAGCGGCAATGCTGAGGTCGCCCTGTTCACCTTCCGCCGGTTCGGACGCCGGTTCACCGTCCGCTGCCTGCGCGGGCTTGCCGGATTCCGGCTGCTGGCCGAACAGAACGGATATATCTTTGTCTGCAGCGGGTGTTTCCGTTGCCTTATGTACCTGTGCAGGTGCGTGCTGCGCGCGTCTGACATGCGCAGCCTCTGTCGTTTCCGGCGCGGCCTTGGCCGTAGCAGCAGCCGGCGCTGCTTCCTGCGCAGTCCGGACGGGCGCTTTCTTTTCCGGCGCGCGCTTGGGACGATCGGGAGATGCGTCGTCCAATACGCCGAACTCTTTTAAAATGTCGTCCAGCAAAAACTCGTCGGAGGACGATTTCTGGGTTTTGCCCGCGCCTGCGCCGATATCATTCAAGATCGAATCCAAAAAATCATGTTCTGCCATAAATACAGGACCCCCAAGGTTTTATATTTATTAAAAAGATAATTGTAGTTACAAACTGCGCTGCCGCAGCGCTTCATAGAGGAGCACGCCGGCGGCTACGGATGCGTTCAGGGAACTGACGTTGCCGACCATGGGAATGCGCACGAGACGGTCGCACTTTTCGCGCACGAGTTTGTTGATCCCCGATCCCTCGTTTCCAATGACGAGGGCAAGCGGACCGCGCAGGTCGGTGTCCGTGTAGAGGTCGGCGCTACCGTCCGCCGCTCCGTAGACCCATATGCCGCTTTTTTTCAGGCCGTCTATCGCAGCGGCAAGATTGGTTACACGGGCGATACGCATATGCTCCAGCGCGCCCGCGGAAGTCTTTGCCACAACAGAGGAAAGCGGGGCGCTTCGACGGGCGGGAACGATGATCCCGTGTACGCCGCAGCCTTCAGCAGACCGGATGATGGCGCCGAAATTGTGCGGGTCCATAATCTCGGAGAGGATCAGCAGAAACGGCGGCTCTGCGCGTTGCTCGGCGCAGCGCAGAATATCGTCAACGCCGCAGTATTCCTTTTCGGCCGCGACGGCTGCGACGCCCTGGTGGGCTGCGCCTTCGCTCACACGGTCCAGGTATGCTTTCGTCGTATGTATCACGGGAATCCCGCGGTCTTTCGCAAGGGCGATCAGGCGCCGTATTTGTGGGCCTGACCGCTGCTCTTCCACATACAGCCTGTCCACAGGACAGCCGCTGGAGAGCAATTCCGTTGTAGGATTGACGCCGACAACATGCCGGGTCACGCGTTCTTCAGCCATTCGCTTTGCTCCTGTCAAATTTACTTCTTATTATACACTATTATTTTTAAAAAGGATAGCCAAAAGACGAAATTTCCTGTAATTTGTAATTATTTTGTAACTCTTATGAAAAATAAGCGATTGCAAGAATGATAAATTGTGGTATAATAACGATAGTGAATTCTATGCGATTCATACAAACGGTTGCGGTCCGCAGGAATGCATCAGTGGCCGTATTTTTCGGGAGAGCTTTCATGAAATTTATGGTATTTGACTCCAACAGCATACTCAATCGCTCGTTTTACGGAATGCCGCCGCTGACAACTGCGGACGGGCAGCCGACTGGGGCCGTGTACGGTTTTCTGAATATCGTGCTGGGGCTGATCGAAAAGGAGCGGCCGGACTGTGTTGCCGCCGCGTTCGATATGCGGGAAAAGACCTTTCGCCACATGAAGTACGACCAGTACAAAGCCACGCGCAAGGGTATGCCGGACGAGCTTGCAAGCCAGATGACGGTTGCAAAAGAGGCGCTGCAACTGCTGCGCATCCCGATTGTGGAGAAGCCGGGGTTTGAGGCCGACGACATTATCGGAACCTTTACCGACCGCTATTCACAGGACGGGCACGACTGCATCATCGTCACGGGGGACAGGGACTCGCTGCAGCTTATCAACGACCGCACCAGTGTCTTTTTGTCAGTCAGCCGGCCGTCGGGAAGCGAGACGGTGGTCTACAACGCCGCCGCAGTCGTGGAGAAATACGGCGTTTCGCCAAAACAGATGATCGACGTAAAGGCGATCATGGGCGACACGTCGGACAACGTGCCCGGTGTTCCGGGAATTGGTGAGAAGGGCGCGCTTGCCCTGATCCAGCAGTTTGGCGGGCTGGACAATGTGTATGCGCATCTAGACGATCCCGCCATCAAACCCGGTCAGCGGAAAAAGCTGGAGGCGGGCCGGGAATCCGCTTATCTATCCAGGGAACTTGTGACCATAAACACCAATGTGGATATCCCGCTGTCCATTTCCGATTATGTACTGCGGCAGCCGGATAAAGCCGCCCTGTATCAGCTGTTTAAGCAGCTCAACTTCAATTCTCTCATCAAGCGTCTGGATCTGTCTGCCAAAACGGCGGATACGACCGTCATCTCCGCCGAACCCGTAGATGGTCAGCGTCTGCTGCGGCTGGCGAAACAGGCGGGGGAAATAGCGTTTTACGAATCGGGGACGGACCTGTTCGTTTGCTGCGGGCAGACACTGTACCGGACTGATCCGGACGACGCGCTTTACACCGCGCTGTTCAGCGATCCAGATATCGCAAAGGTCACCTATGATGCCAAGCCCTTCCTTGTCAGGCTTATGAAAAAGGGGATCGAATGCAAGGGCCTTTCCTTTGATCTGAAGATTGCAGCTTATGTGCTCAATCCGTCCATGAGCTCCTATCCGCTCGGCAATATTCTGTACGAACAGTGCGCCGTGACGACGGAGGACGACGCGTCCATGTGCGCGCTGTTTCTGACTGCGCGGGACAGGATGGCGGCAAAAATCCGCGAAACAGAAATGGAGCAGCTTTACTACGATATAGAACTGCCGCTGATCCATGTGCTCGCGCGTATGGAATATGTCGGCTTTACGCTAGACCGCGAACAGCTTTCAAACTTTGGCAGCCAGCTTCGGGAACGGATTGAGGCGCTGACTGAAACAATATATTTTCATGCCGGCGAACCCTTCAACATCAACTCCACAAAACAGCTGGGCGATATCCTGTTCAACAAGCTCGGCCTGCCTGCGCTGTCCAAAACCAAAACAGGTTATTCCACAAACGCAGACGTGCTTGAGCGCCTGCGCGGCTATCATGAGATTATCGAGTGCATCCTCGAATACCGCCGTCTGACAAAGCTGAATTCCACCTATGTAGAGGGATTTATCGGCCTGATCGGGCCGGACGGGCGTATCCATTCTAGTTTTCACCAGACCATAACGCAGACCGGCCGCATCTCTTCTTCGGAGCCGAATCTGCAGAATATCCCCGTGCGGCAGCCCATGGGCAGGCAGCTTCGCAAAATGTTCACTGCCAAAAACGGCTGCGTGCTTGTAGACGCCGACTATTCGCAGATCGAACTTCGCGTGCTCGCGCACATCTCGGGGGACGAGCATATGCGCGAGGCGTTTCGGACCGATCAGGATATACACACGAAAACGGCGTCCGAGGTATTCGGCGTTCCGGTGGAAATGGTAACGCCGGAGATGCGTTCGCGCGCCAAGGCGGTCAATTTCGGGATCGTGTATGGCATATCGGACTTCTCTCTTGCGGCGGATATCAAAGTGCCGCGCAAGGAGGCGCGCCGGTATATTGACAACTATTTTGATACCTATAGGGACATTAAGCGGTATCTGGACGAAACGGTGCTGCACGCTCGTGAATGCGGTTATGTCACAACCATGTACGGCCGCCGCCGTTATATACCGGAACTTGCCGCACAGAACCACAATGTACGAAGCTTCGGGGAGCGCGTCGCCAAGAACACGCCAATCCAGGGCAGCGCCGCGGATATACTGAAAATTGCCATGGTCCGGGTTATGCGCAGGCTTCGCCGGGAGGGGATGGCTTCGGAAATCATTCTGCAGGTG
>USJY01000055.1 GCA_900555065.1 uncultured Eubacteriales bacterium | reverse complement strand
TTCGCCGCTGCTCCAGAGGATGATTTCCTCCGAGAACCGGGACAGATGCATCATAAGAATCGAAATCGCGCCGAGCAGTTCTATGACAAAATCACGGTCGGCCACGCTGTCCATGCTGTTGGCGGTCACGGCGCGGAACCCCAGCGCCTTGGCCACTGCGTCGCGGTCGATGGGATAGGTCGTCGTCGCCAGCGCGCCGGAACCGAGCGGCATCTCGTCCATGCGCGTATAACAGTCGTCCAGCCGGCCGTAGTCGCGCTTGAGCATCTCGGCATAGGCGAGCAGATGGTGCCCAAAAGTAACGGGCTGCGCCCGCTGCAAATGGGTGTATCCCGGCATGACCGTGCCGGCGTGCAGATTGGCCATGTTAAACAGCCCCTTCTGCAGGCGCAGAATCAGCCGCTGTATGTCCCGCACCTGTATTTTCAGGTGCATGCGCAGGTCGAGCGCGACCTGGTCGTTGCGGCTGCGTGCGGTGTGCAGGCGTTTGCCCGTCTCGCCCAGGCGTTCCGTCAGCACCTGCTCGACGAACATGTGGATGTCCTCCGCCGTCGGGTCAAGCGCAAGCGTGCCCGCTTCCAGGTCGTCCAAAATGCGCTGCAGCTCCCGCACGATCTCGTTGCTGTCCTGCTGCGGGATAATCCCGCACGCGCCAAGCATGGCCGCGTGGGCCATACTGCCCTGTATATCTTCTCGGTACATGCGGGCGTCGAACGCCAAAGACGAATTGAAATCGTTCACCTTTTCATCCGTCTGTTTCTGGAACCTGCCCGCCCATAGTTTCATCAGTCCATGTCCTCCATTTTAAGCCATACCTTATATAATATATATACAACGCGCGGCGCGGCCTGCGCAGGCCGCGCCGGTATTGGCAAACTTACTGCTGGGAGCGCTTCTGGTCGAGCAACGCCTTGACCTTGATGGGCAGGCCGAACAGATTCACAAATCCCTCGCTGTCCTTCTGGTTATAGATCGCGTCCTCGCCGAAGGTGGCGACTTCCTCGTCGTACAGGGTGTAGGGCGACGTAACGCCGGCGTTGATGATGTTGCCCTTGTACAGCTTGAGCCGCACCTCGCCCGTCACGGTCTTCTGCGTCTCGTCCACAAAGGCGCTGAGCGCCTCCCGCAGCGGCGTAAACCACTGTCCGTTGTATACGAGCTCCGCAAATTTATGGGAAACGCCCTGCTTGTAGTGCTGGGTGTCGCGGTCGAGGCAAATGGTCTCGAGCACCTCGTGCGCATGGTAGAGGATCGCGCCGCCCGGCGTCTCGTACACGCCGCGCGACTTCATGCCGACAAGGCGGTTTTCCACCATATCAAGAATGCCGATGCCGTTTGCGCCGCCGAGGTCGTTGAGTTTTTGCAGCAGCTCCACACAGCCGAGCTTCTTGCCGTCGAGGGATACCGGCACGCCCTGTTCAAAACCGATGGTAATATAGGTCGGCTTGTCCGGCGCCTTTTCCGGCGAAACGCCGAGTTCCAGGATCTTGTCGTAATCCGGCTCGTTCGCCGGGTCTTCCAGGTCGAGCCCCTCATGGGAGAGATGCCAGATGTTCTTGTCCTTGGAATAGTTGGTCTCACGGCTGATAGCCAGCGGGATATTGTGCGCTTCCGCGTAATCGATCTCCTCATCGCGGGACTTGAGCGACCATTCGCGCCAGGGCGCGATGATCTTCATCTCCGGCGCGAGGGCCTTTATGGTCAGTTCAAAGCGCACCTGATCGTTGCCCTTGCCCGTGCAGCCGTGGGCGATGGCGTCTGCGCCCTCAGCCTTGGCGATCTCCACAATCCGCTTGGCGATCACCGGGCGTGCGAAGGAAGTGCCGAGAAGGTACATACCCTCGTACTTCGCGCCGGCCTTGAGGGTCGGGTATATGTAATCCTGAATAAACTCCTCCGTCAGATCCGCCACATAGAGCTTGGACGCGCCCGTCTTTTTGGCCTTTTCTTCGAGCCCGGTCAGCTCCGCGCCCTGCCCCACGTCGCCCGCGACGGCGATGACTTCGCAGTTGTTGTAGTTTTCCTTAAGCCAGGGAATGATGATCGACGTGTCCAGCCCGCCCGAATAGGCGAGCACCACTTTTTTAACTTTTTCCATAGTGAAAGCCTCCCAACCGCTGTATGCATAATATATTTAAGATTATACAGAATCCTGTTTAAAAATGCAATAGCTTTTTAAAAAAAATCAGATTTTTCAGGAACTTGACAGTATGAATATGCATTTAATGCGAATATATATGCAATAACACATTCCCCGCGGCGGCCATTAAATATACTGGATGCGCATCAGGTCTGTCCGCGCCTGGCCGATGGCGGCGCTGGCCATGACGACGAGGTCGCCGTTTTGGACAAGGCCGGTCTCTTTGGCGCGGTCGACGGCGTGCGCGAGCAGCTTATCGGTATTGAACTGCTCCTCGGCCAGAACGGGATGCACGCCCCAGGCAAGGCTGAGCTGGCGGCAGGATTTTTCGTCCATACAGGGCGCGATAATGGGGCATTGCGGGCGGTGGTTGGACAGGTCGCGCGCCGTGCGTCCCGTGCGCGTGACGGCGATCACCGCCGCAACGTCGAGCGTAAAGCTGGCAAGGCACGCGCAGTTGCAGACGGCGTTGGGGATATCGTCGTTGATGTCGAGCTTGTTGACGATGTACCTGTGCCGGTAGTCAATCGAACGCTCGGTAGCGCAGGCAATATCAACCATGGCCCGCAGGCTTTCAACCGGATACTGGCCGCTTGCCGATTCGCCCGAGAGCATGATGGCCGTCGTCCCGTCGTAGACGGCGTTGGCGATGTCGGATACTTCGGCGCGGGTGGGGCGCGGGTTGCTGACCATGGATTCCAGCATCTGCGTAGCGGTGACAACCTGCTTGCCGCGGCGGTAACAGCGGTCGATCACGTGCTTTTGAATGGCGGGGATCTCTTCAAACGGGGTCTCTACGCCAAGGTCGCCGCGGGCGACCATCACGCCGTCGCTCGCTTCGATGATCTCCTCCAGATTCTGAATGCCGCGCATATTTTCAATTTTGGATATAATCTGTATATCCCTGCCGCCGTTTTCATCGAGCAGGGCGCGCAGATCGTGCACGTCCTGCGCACGGCGCACAAACGAGGCCGCGACAAAATCCACATCCTGACTGATGCCGAAGAGCAGATCGCTGCGGTCCGCCTCGCTGATATAGGGCATGTCAATATCGGAATTGGGCAGGTTGATGCTCTTGCGGTCGGAGAGCCGCCCGCCGTTGAGCGCCTGGCAGACAACGTCGCCGCCGCGCACACTGGTGACGGTAAACGCGACCTTGCCGTCGTCCACGAGAATGCGGGCGCCGGGCGCGACATTCTCCGCAAGGCGCGGGAAGGACACCTGCACTCCCGTCTCGTCGCCATCGCAGGGCGCGGCGCGGAAGGTGAATTCCTGGCCCTCCCGGAGCACGGCCTCGCCGCCGCGGAATTTGCCGAGGCGTATCTCCGGCCCCTTGGTGTCGAGCATAATGGCGGTGTGCAGCCCGTGCTTCCGGCGCAGTTCCTTTACGCGGTCCATGCGCGCCTTGTGGTCGGCATGCGTCCCGTGCGAAAAGTTAAACCGGGCGCAGTCCATGCCTGAGAGCATGAGCTGTTCCAGAACGCCCGCGCCGTCCGAAGCGGGCCCTAGCGTGCAGATGATCTTCGTTTTTCTCATAGTACTCTCCCATCGTTTGCCGCGCATTACGCGCGGTATGCAAAGCCGCGGCGCGGGGCGGACGCGGGTTTTCCGTTTCCGCCCCTTGCGCACGGTATCGATTGCTACCAAATTATAACATTCGCAAAAAGCCCTGTCAATGAACCTTGCGGCCCTTTTCCTTATTTTACGGAATCTACACACAAACTATACAAAAAAAGCGGACGGCACGCGCCGTCCGCTTCTTCGTATTCTGTCAGTATAACGGCGGCATGAATTCCTGCTGCGGTATTTTTTCCAGTACAATCGCACCGCTTATGGTGCTGAGTCTGATCTCCGCGCCGCCGTCGTTATACACCGCCTCGTCCTTGTCGCCCAAAACGGGGAATTCGCACTGGAAATTGCCGCTGACGCTGTCATGGCGAACCGTAAACCCCTGATTTTCCGGCAACCGCAGCAAAAGATCGCCGCTGACGCTCTCCGCGACAATGCTGTCCGGGCAGCGTATGTTGCAGTCCAGTTCCATGCCGCCCGACACGCCGTCAAAAGCGACCTGACCGAACACGCCGCCAAGGGTCACGCCGCCGCTGACTGTGTCCACCCCAAGCGTATCCGCGTACAGCTCCGTACCCGAAACTGCGCCGCTCACACCGTCAAGGGAAAGCACGCCGCATTGCATATCCGCAAGCTCAACATGCCCGGAAACAAAGCTGATCTTCGTGTCCTGCGCGCCCACGCCGTCTACATAAACCCAGGCCGACCCCGCGTTCACCGTAAATTTATCAAGCCCGACGGCCACAAGCGTCTGCGGCACTTTTACAACGAGCTGCTTTTCTCCTGCGCGCCAAAAATCGAACCCGCGCCGCGGCGCGCTGTACTGAATGATGAGCTTGCCGTCGCGCAGAAGGTAGCGCATTTCATCGCGCGCTGTTTCTGCGCCCTGCTCCTCCATGGTAATCTCGCGGCCCTCCGCCGCTTCAATACGCACATTGCCCGCCGTCCAGTTTATTTCAATCTCTTTAATTCCGTATGCCTGCACCGCCCCGCCGCCGACGGTGTAAAGTTCGCTGTCCTCATAGGAAATACTGCCGCCCGTGACGAAACGGAAAAACTGACCGGGGAACAGACCGGGATAGCAGAGCGCCAGGACGAATATACCCACAAGCGCAACCAGCGCCACCGACCATACGACAAGCCGTATCCATGCTGAAGTACGCATTTTATTCCCTCCCTCACTTTGTCAAGTCGAAAATAGCTTTCAGTACCCCGGTCGCCGCGCCGGCAATCGGGAACAGAAGCCAGGTGATATGCCAGGCCTGCGTAAAAAAGCTGATCAGGAAATATGCCACTACAACCAGCGACCAGACCGCGCCGGAAACAGCTTTGAATACTTGGGCGCGGCTGTCGTTTCTGTCCTTCCACTCGCGGAACTGTTCGACCATTGTGTCGTCCGTTTTCCGGTAGCTGGGTTTCGTCATGCCGTTGTAGATGAGCAGTCCGGTAGCCGCGGCGCAGAATACAAACAACAGCACGGGTCCCCAGATGTTGGGCAGTAAAATGCAGGGCACCACGCTTAAAATATACAGCATGACCGCCGCCGCAACAAACGCCGCGGACCGCGACCGCCTGCGCTCGTAATCGGTCTGCGCGGCCGGCGCCGGCTGCGCGTCGGTATTGAGTGTGGCGATTAAGTCGCCCACATCCCCCACGCCTGCAACGGCAATATTGAACGCGGCCTGTTCGCTGCGTCCTTCCGCCAGCAGATCGTTGTATTTTTCATATAGGTTTTGGAGCATTTCTTCTTTAAGCTCTACGGTTTTTAACGTATTCGGCGCATCTTTAAACAAGTTTTCGATGTACTCTCTTAGTTTGTCGTACATAAATGGTTACCCCCTGTCAATGAAAGAATCAATCATTGTTTTTGCCCGGTTCCATTCGTCAATGCGCGCCTGTAGAGAAAGCCGGCCCTGCGGGGTAATGGTGTAGTACCTCCGACGCGCGCCCGTATTTTCGTCGCCCCAGTAGGATTGAATGCACCCGGCCTCTTCCAGCCGGCGGAATGCGGTGTAAAGAGTCGCCTCTTTGAGTTCAAACCCTCCGTCCGTCTTTTGAAGAATAGCTTTGTTGATTTTGTAGCCGTAGCTGTCCCCATCGAGCAGATGAGCCAGGATGATCATTTCCGTGTTCCCGCGGATCAGATCCGATGCAATAGACACAGCGCATATCCCTCCTTTGCCGTTATTATATGGTCTGTGTGCCAGGCAACTGGCCTGGCCGCTATTTATATAATAACCTTATATACCTCGCCTGTCAAGGTATATTTTATAAAAGCATATGTATGCCGCAGCGCGCAGCGCGTAATGCGCACCGGGCGTTTTCCAACCCAACGCATCCCAAACCCGGCAATACCGGGCTGTGTCCAGCAAATGCCGCTCCTCCGGGGCGCCCGCAACGCAGGCGCAAAAAAGCGGCGCCGCCCAAATTGGCAGCGCCGTATATGTGCCGTGCTAAGGTTTCGGCGGGTAAACGCCTAATCCATATAAGGTTTTATTTCGTTTGTACGCCCGAGGATATAATCCGTGCTAGTTTTGTACAGGATTGCCAGCTTCATAATGCATTGGACCGGGATACTGCTGTCGCCGCTTTCAAACGCGGCGTAGGCGCGCGTCGTTACGTTCAAATATTCGGCCACCTGATCTTGCGTCATTTCATGGCTTTCGCGTAATTCTTTGATCCGTCCATAATACATTGTACCTCACCTCAAAAAATAGTATATAAGCCCGTAAGGTTCCTGTCAACATTTACAGCGAAAATATAGGGAAAAAATCACCAAACAAATGCGCAAAAGGAAATTTTAAATGTACAATTTCGCTCAAAACGTAATAACCGTTATTATATTCCCCTCTTTCCGCGCGCGGCGACGCGGACATTTTCCGCAATCGCCGTTCATTTGCACGGTATTTTGCAGCGGCGGGCCGGCGCTTAAATCATCCAGGCCGGAACCAGCCAGTTTTTACGGTCAAGCGGCAGCAGGTCGTTTGCCATACAGATGACGGCGCCGGGGCCGACGTTGACTTGCAATGCATTGATTTCTTCAAATTGACTTGACATTTCAAGCGGATCCAGAACGCTGAAATTTTTAATGGCGTCTTTCGCAGGAGACGCGGCCTTTTTTATTTCAATCGGATAGATCGTGCCGTTTTGATAAATCAGCAGATCGATCTCCTTTTGATCCTTGTCCCGGTAATAGAAGATGGGCGCTTCCCTGCCAGCGTTGAGATAACTTTTATAAATCTCGGAAAAAACAAAACTCTCAAAGAATTGTCCCGACATGGCGCCCCGTTCCAATGCCTCCGGGTTGCCCCATTTAAGCAGATACGCCGCCAGTCCCGTGTCCAGAAAATGCAGCAGCGGCATTTTTATAACGCGTTTTAGAATGTTGTTATGATACGGCTGGACGAGCGCGATAATATGGGACGAAACAAGGATGGAAAGCCATTTTTTTGCGGTAGGCGCGGTAATACCGGCTGCGTTTGCCAGTTCTTCATAAATGACAGGCCTGGAAGTATGGGCGGCTGCCACAGTCATAAAGTTATAAAACTGCATTTCATCCGCAACCTGCGTTAAATCGCGAATGTCCCGCTGCAGATAGGTATCCACATAAGAACGGTAATAGGTTTCCCAGTCCATCTCAGGCGCAGCATGGAGTTCCGGCATGGATCCGCGAAAAATACGCTGGAAGAGTTCGTTCAGTTCCACTGGTTTTACATGGTCGATCCGCGCCATAAGCGTTTCAGGCTCTGTCGAAAAGGGTTCGCTTTGGTAACCGTATATTTCCGCGTTGGAAAGGCCGAGCAGGTTAAGAATCCCGACACGGCCGGCAAGGCTTTCGCTGACATTTTTCATCAATCG